>DASXWB010000743.1:0-22673 GCA_036503915.1 Lacipirellulaceae bacterium
CCACAGAGCTATCGCCAACACGCACGCCGTCAGGCTCGACGCGGTCACGGCAATCCGCAGACACTTGAGCATGCTGCCATCCTACCGCATCGGGGCCCCCTTTTTCCGGATTTCAAACTGCATCACTACGACCGACCTGGCCGGCTTGAGTGGGATTCGCGTGGGCGGTATACTGGCGGGTCTTTCCGGCAAAGTGTCATAACAATTCGCGAGCGACCGATGACGATTGATAAGAGTTTGCGAGTGAAGCGCGGGGCGACGCGGAATCGGAGCGTCTTGACGCGGGTGGAGCGGATCACGCGACTACGCGAGGCGGACCGGTGGAAAGAGGGCGACTCGCCGCTGGGACTCGCCAAGGTGCGCGTGCGCAAGCTCACCATGAAAAAGAAGAAAAAGAAGAAGGAAGAAGAGGAAGGCGCAGCGGCCGAGGGCGGTGCGGGGGCAGCGGCGCCGGCGGCGGGCGCGGCGGGGGCGAAGCCGGCCGCTGGGGCGGCAAAGCCCGCGGCGGGGAGGCCGGCAGCGGGTGGAAAGGCGGCCGCGGGTGGAAAGGCGGCCGCGGGTGGCAAGGCGGCTGGTGGCAAGGGTGGGAAGTGATAACAGCGCCCGCCGCGGCGGATGGCACCCCGAGCGGTAACTCAAAAGCGTTTCGTCGTCTGCTGGTACGACTCGAGACGCTGAATCATTTCAACCGCGTTACCCCTTCCCCAGCCCTCCCCTCAAGGGGGAGGGAGCCGGAATTTCTAATCGACGTTGGGGACGGAGTCGGAATCATTCGATGCCCACGCCGCGCGGCGGCATGATGCGATTCGAAGCTGAAAGCTCTGAAATGTCGCATGAGGCATTCATGCGGATGGCGCTGCGCGAGGCGGAGGTCGCCTTCGAAGCGGATGAGGTGCCGATCGGCGCGGTCGTGGTCCATGAGCCCGCAGCGGGCGGAAGGCCGCGAGTGATTGCGTCGGCGCACAACCAGCGCGAGCAACTTCACGATCCCACGGCGCATGCCGAGATGATTGCGATTACGCAGGCGGCCGAAGCGCTTGGCAACTGGCGGCTGGCGGACTGCACGCTGTATGTGACGCTCGAGGCCTGCCCGATGTGTGCCGGGGCGATGGTGCTGGCGCGGCTGCCGCGAGTGGTCTACGGTGCGGCCGATCCGAAAGCGGGTGCCGTCGCGACGCTGTATCGGCTATTGGATGATCCGCGGCTCAATCATCGGGCGGAGGTGATTGGCGGGGTGCTGGGCGAGGCATGCGGCGAGATACTCTCCAGGTTCTTTGCCGGGAAGCGGGGGCGACATTAGCCCGAAGCGCAAGAGATGCGCATGCGCTCGTTGAAACGCGCGCCAAGGCGAGATGTGTAACGCCTTCGGCGTAAACGTGTTTTCTCGTGATTCCGACCCAGGGTGGCGCGGCTGCGCCGCTGACCCTGGGCTACGATGTTGTACCGCTTCGCGGTGCGCATCGATGACGGCAGCGAATAAAAGAGGCCGCCGGTGGGTCAGGCCGGCGGCCCGGGGGGTGCTCGTTAAAAAACGAGCGAAGTATGTCGACCCAAGCTGCAAACTCAGGACGCGATCACTCGACAATCACGGGCGAAGTGTAAGCGCCATCGATGTAGCCGGATTCGGCGCCAAGGTCTCCAATCGCTCGCAGCTCGCCCATCAGCGCGTGCGACTTTCTTACCGTGACGTCAACGTTGGTCGTTCCATGCCAATGGGAATCAATCACGGTCACGACACCCCAGCCAACGATATGAAATTCGCTGGTATTGCCGCCGCCACCGCCAAGCTGATCGAAAATTGGAATCACTTTCTTCGTGCCGTGAACCGCTTCAACCGATTGCTTCAAGCCGGCCGATAGCCCGGGTTCGCCTTGCAGCCAAATGGGCTGGGTACTATCGATGTACGAGCTGTCGGGAATTCGCCCATCGGACTGGAGCGCGTTGAGATCGTCTTGCCCCAGCCCGTTGAGAATCTGATCGTTCATCTCGCTGGTACTGTTATTCGTCGAACCGATGTCGACCGTGCCCCAATTACCGGGCACAGAATTGCCGTCGCCGTCGGTGATCTGGCCGTCGCCATAGAGCGTCCATTGATCGCCCGCCGAGAGGCTGTCCCACAGGAACTTCGGTGTTGCAAAGGGCAGCACATCGGCGCCCGGACCCATGACTGAGGCCTTTTGCAGGATGGCGGTAGCACGAGCCGTTACCGGGGCCTCGTCCATCCCGAGGATTCGGGCAAAGAACAGCGGCACTTCCGGGTTGGCGGCCCCATCGCGCCGCGCGGTCACACGAACCGCATCGAATGTGCCGTCGTTCAGCAGAGTGACGTTTGAATAGATCGAATCCGGATCGTAACGGCCGATCAAGATATCGCTCTCAGGAAGTTGGAACGAAGCGTTGTTCACATTGTCGCGGGCATACGTGCGGGCCGTTTCCCGGGCCGCGTTCACGTCTTGGGTTCCATCCGCCTTGCGGATGAGATCCTGAACGGCTGCCAAGGCGGACGCATCGGCCGTACGCTGAAGATCGGTCCGCACCTTCAGCAGATGACCATAGTCGACGGCAAACGCGACAATGCCCAGTAGCACGGCCACCATCACCGCGGCCAGCACCAGGATGGCGCCGCGGCGAAGAGAACGCAATTTTTTAGTCTGGCGGATCATGGATATCGCCTCCCAAAGAGAGAGAAAAGTGTTGCCAATTCCCGGTGGATAAGTAAGCGCCTATTGACGGCGCATCATCGTTGTCGTCGTTATCTGGCTGCCATCCAAGCCAGCGAATCCGCTGATAAACCGCACGGGTTCGAACTGCATCGTGACTTGGACTCGTATCTGGGAACCCGTGGTAACCGTCATGGAGCCCGACATCGAGGTGCCTGCGGCATTCATTACGGTAACCGTCGTGGCGGAATCCAATGTAGCGGGCGCCACGTTTGGACACGCTTGCTCCAAATAATCCATCACCGCGGCTTCCACTTGCGCCGTCGTCGAGGTGCCAAACCGAGCAGCCACTCGCGCGCCGTGACGCGAGGCGTCACTCACCTTCTGGTACATGTTGGCAAACTGGCCGACATCGATCGTGCCGAGCAGAAGCAAGGTCAAAAGCGGTGCGATGATTGCACATTCAACAGCAGCCGCACCGCGTCGCGAGCGACTGGATCGGACTCGTGATTTTCGGATCAATGATTTCATGTTCGTGGCCCTTCGCATCTATTCACGTATGCCCATTTGCGAGGCCGCAATCGTTGGATTGAGGCCGAGATAGCCAATCGGCACCCAGCTGACGTCCATATAGTCGACTTCGACGGAGACGGTGAGGGTGGCTCCGGAGGTCACAGTGCCCAGGTTGCCGGGTACGGTCACGCGCACTTCGCCGCTATTGGCGTTGGCCATGACCGATTGCAAGTAGTCGCGGATTCTCGATTCCACATCGGAGCCGTTCTTTGTCGTGGGCAGGATCGCCACGCGGCTACCTTCTCGCGCCGCGTTGGTGAGCGACTGCTGGACCATCATCATCCGGCCGAATTCGATCACCCCGAATACCAGGAGGAAGAATATCGGAGCCACGAGCGCAAACTCGACGGCTGCCACACCGGACCGCGTCGTTCGTTTTTTGCGATTGCACATGATGAGACCTCCTTCGAGGCAAGCAAATCGCGCCGCGAGACGAGCAGATTCGCCTGCCCGCGGACAGTGGATTTGACCTGCTTCTATTCAAAACCTTCCTTGCGCATTTGCGAGCTGGCGGTGAGCGTCGTATCGCCCAAGAACCAGGGCGAGGCCATCCAACTTACCTCGGAGAACGCCACCGAAGTTGTGACCGTGATTGCGTCGCCAGGATCAGCCGCGGCCGGGTCCGGTGAAACTACAACGGACACGCCAGGCACGGCGACGCCGGCGGTATAATCTTGCACTACGGTTTCTACTTCGCCGGTGGTTGCGCTGGTGGTGATCGCCTGGCGTGCGCCCACGCGCGAAGCGTTGATCAGCACTTGCTGCACCATCAGCGCCCGGCCGAATTCCAGGAAGCCGACAACCATCAGGAAGAACACCGGGGCCACCACCGCAAACTCGGTGACCGCGGCGCCCCGCCGGCTGCGCCGCCGGGCGCGGCTCAGCCATGGGCTGCGATGGCACCGCTTGGAGAGCGGTTCGCAGACGCACGGCAATGATTCCGCGACGTTCCGGCTCGAGTGTGTTGTTGAAAAATTTGCCATGGCAATGACTGCCGAATAGTTTGGCGGCGGCATATCTCAGGGGGCCACCGACGAATCGGCCGGCCCTCCGGGCATTCATTACAGCCGTTACCGCACCAACGCGACCGTGGAATAAACGTGGTCACTCGTTCCACTGGTCTCCGAGGGAATTACGCCGGTCATCAGGAGCGGCGCCATTTGGATCATCACCTGTTTCTGTGACATGGAACCTGTCATTTTGACGGAAACAACTCGAATGCCCTGCCATTTGACAATCGTATAGGTGGCATTGTTGCCGTTGCCGCTGACGCTTTCGAAGATTGGAATCACTCGCGGCTGGCCGATGATGCTGGTCAGCTCATCCTTCAGTCCGGCGCTGATCCCGGTATCGCCGTTGAGATACAACTTGCCGTCCGGGCCAAATTCAATCTTTCCGCCATGATAGGCAAGGTCCGCCGGCGAGACGCCGTGCAAGATCTGACGTTCGAGATCCGACGTGCTGTTGTTGGGGTTGCCGTAGTCGACCGTTCCGCGGTTGCCGGGCGGGCCCGTGCCTTGCGGATACAGGTTGACTTCCACCCAGCGGTCGGATCCCGCTTCGACCTGACAGGTCTCGGCATTCCAGCGATAGTTGTCGCTGCCGGAGCCGTTGACCAGGTCCAGCCACGTCGGCAGGTCCAGCGCGAAGGGCAAGAGCTCGACGTTGCGGCCGTTCGACGGAACCTGGAAACCTTTCACGTCGCGAACGATGCCCGCGATGGCCTCGGCATGCAACACCTGGCCTTCCTTGCCGAACACCCGCGCGAAGAAGTAAGGCACTTCGCCGTTGGACGCCTTCGTCTTGTGCAAGCGCACTTTCACGGCGTTGTAGTACGCGCCGTCCGTATGGAAGGCGCTTGCGGAATTATTGAAGTCGGAAATGTAGCCAAAAACGATATCGCCGTTCGGATCGTTGGCTGAATTGGCATCAAGCGTCATCGGGCTGCCGGTGACCTCGTTCAGGCCGGCATACTGAATCGCGGTGTTGCGAGCGTCGTTGGCGGCGGCCGTTGAGGTCGAGCCGTTGGAAACGCGCTGGGCATATTCCCAGCAGGCAGCCATCGCGGTGGCGTCGGCCGAGCGTTGCAGCTCCTCTTTGGCGGAAAGCACATAGCCGACGTCGACGCTGAACGCCACCATACCGATGAGCACGATCGCGAGAATTGCCGACAGTACGGTGATCGCGCCTTTGCGATTTTTGCGGTTTGATTTTAAAGTGCGATTTTTCATGATGCCCTCCCCCGGCATGTCGGCGGCTGAAAACTTGTTCTAGCGCCGCGACTCTAGCGCGGCGGTTATTGGTCAAGGCTCGTGTCGAGTGGGATCGGCGCGTTCTGTTCGTAAAAAACGCCGTCGCTGGTCATCCATCGCAGCTTCGTCAGCGTGAGCGAGAACACGCGGTTCTCGGCGTAGTTGACCTGAGATTCGGTGAGTGACACGGCGGGCAGATAACCGTTCAGGCGAGTCAACGTGCTCGGCACGCTCAGTTCCATGTCTTCGTTGCCGAACTGGCCCCAAGTCTCAGACTGCCCGTCGATGACTTTAAACTTCAGCGCGCCGCTGTCGAGCCACATCTTCTGGACCCACGTCACGACTTCGTCGGTGTGGCTCAATGCGCCTACTTCGTCGTCGTCGTCGTAGCCAAGGAGGTCGCTGCCATCCCAGGCTTGTATCTGCACTCCACCCGCGGCATAGTCGGGCGCGTTGGCGTGGTTCAGCGTGAACAGGAAATGGACGCCGTCCAAGTCTCCACTGGGCGACATGACCATCG
Organism: Lacipirellulaceae bacterium; assembly: GCA_036503915.1. GTDB lineage: Bacteria > Planctomycetota > Planctomycetia > Pirellulales > Lacipirellulaceae > JABDGM01. Next base: position 6,006 of record DASXWB010000743.1, read on the forward strand.
TGGTCTGCGGGGCGCTGCGACCGGCGTCGGGTTGGCCAAGCTGAAGTTCCCAGTGCTCCTCGATCATGACAACGTCAGACTGGCCCCAGGCAGGCGCCCCCACAAATAATACAACGGCGCACAGCATGGCCCCGTGAATTCTCGGACTGGTGGATCGTGAGCATCGGAACATCGTTTGGCCCTCTCGCGGTTAGCGCCGAACGAATCTGCGACCGGCAAGGATTTTGCCCGCCCAGTCAAGCGATCGACGGTTCGATCGCGGGAATCGTGCGACAATCGCCAGGAAAAGGAATTTGAAAAGGGAGGTTTCGACGCGCCGCCGAATTCCGGTTCGGCATGCACAGAACCCCGCCAATCGAACCATAGGTCAAAAAGGGGGTTGGCGCGTCCCGAACGATCGCAAGGATTGGTAAATCGTTCGGCATTATCCGGCCAAGCCGCGGCAATTAAGTCATACGCGGCAAAAACGGCAAAGCCCCATGTGGCCGCCGCATTGCGCGTATCCTGAGCGAAAGGCGCTGGCGTACCGTCGGTCAAACCGGCCTGAAGTTGGTCGAACGCGACGACTTATCCATTTAATCGCAGAGCGACGAACGGGCGCTGAACCTTGGAGCTGTTTCGAGAATCCTCATTGTTCTCCTGTCATGTTTCCGCCGGATGAACTCTACTTCGGGGCTTGGGCGGCGGCTGAGCAGGTCGACGCGACTGCCATCGTCATGTCATAATTCGCTCATGCCTCGACGATCCGGAATTCATGTGACGGCGTTTGATCACGTCACGATCATTTGCGCCGATCTTGAAGCGACGCGACGGTTCTATGTCGACGTGCTGGGGATGACTGAAGTTCCGCGGCCGGCGTTTCGCTTCCCCGGGCTGTGGTTTCAGACTGCAGGCGTGCAGATTCACGCGACCCAGGAAAGTGCAGAAGCCGGGCGGGCAGGCTGGGCGGACCAAGGCGGCAAGGTAGTTTCGCGCGGGCACCATATCGCGTTTCGCGTGGACGATGTGTCGCGGGCGCTCGCGATTGTTGAAGATCGCGGTGTACGTATTGCCTCGCCATTGCAACAACGGCCGGACGGTTACCGCCAAGTGTATCTGTTCGATCCGGATGGGCACGTCGTGGAACTAGTTTCCGAATAATATCGATTGGGCGAGTGGTGAAAACGACGGCGGCAATAAAACGGCCACGCAATGCAGAAAGATTGTAGTGGCCCACACCATGCGGGATAATGCTCTCGATCATTACGGTGGGGTTTTTGCTTTGGCTGGAGATTCGGCCTGAACGGAGTGAAGCTATGATTGCCCGCCCAATCATTTTTGCTTTAATGTTTTTCGTGCTGCCGGTTGGATCCATCGTCGCCTCCGAACCGGATAGCGAGACACGGTCGCTACAAGATGTGGGCGCGAAACATCGATCGTTGTCCTCCATTCAAGACGATCTTCATGAAGCGCTTCGCGCGGAAGCATTGACTCGCCGGCAGGGCCAAAATGTGCCGCAAATAATTCGCCTCGTCGAGCTGTATCGCGAAATGGCGGCTCACCCAAAGCGCGACAGCAGCCAGTTCTTAGCGCGGATGGGGTTGCGATTGCGATCGCGCCTGGAGAAAGTGCGCGACCACATCGAGAGACACACCGCCCGGCGGGATCGAAATTCAAAGAAGGAGGCGCCGCCGAACCTCGTGGTTCCGCAAGCGCCCATTCTGGCGCAACAACTCGCAGGGCCCGGCGTCGCCGCGCCGGGCGCCGGGGGCCAGCCGGCAGGGGCCGGGGCGGGTGCAGGCGGAGTGATTGATTACGGTCCCGACCTCGTCGAGTTGATTCAGGCAACGATCTCGCCGTCGACATGGGATATCAACGGCGGCAACGGATCGATCGTCTATTTCGCGCCGCTACGAGTGCTAGTCGTCAGCGCGCCAGGCGAAGTTCACGGCGACGTTGCCGACGTGCTCGGCCAGCTTCGCGCCGCGCCGTAGCAACGGGCGTAGCAAGAGTAGTCCGGGAGGGATTCGAACCCCCGACCAAGGGATTATGAGTCCCCTGCTCTAACCGCTGAGCTACCGGACCGTTTTGGCTGGATGAAGTTGCCGGCGAAAGTAATTTTACATCGCGCGCGGTGCTGTTGAAACGGCTCGCCAAAATGTCGCGCGATGCATGTCTGCGGCGCCATTTCCAACCGTCGCCACGATTTAAGGTGACATCGCCGATAGCCGCAAAGATTTGGCCTGCCGCGACGAATACTAATTAAATTGCCGCCGCCGGATTCCAGTGCGGTGAATTGACAGCCGCTTCCGGGGCAGGGTACAAACAACGGCGCAGAACGCTCACCTTAAGCGAGCCGCGCGGTGCGGCGGTTTTGGGGCGTCGACTCCTTCTTTCAAAACAGGGAGCGGTCCGATGATTGTGGGCAAATTGTGGCGGGCGCTGCGGGCGCAGATAAACAAGATCGCCAACCTATTCTGGACGGCCGACCCGATCGCCCAGATGCAGTACGAGTACGACATAGCCGTCGACCAGCTCAAGGGGGGCCGCGAGGGGCTCGAGCAGTATCGCGCGCTGGTCGAGCGCGTGAGCCGGCAGGTGGCCACCGCGAAGCAGCATGTTTCGATGCTGGAAGCCAAGGTCAAGAGCTACCTGCAAGTGGGCGAGCGCGACACCGCCGCCAAGTTCGCGCTCGAGCTGCAGAAGGCGAAACAAGAGCTGGGCGAAAACCAGGCCCAGCTCAAAATGCACGAGGACTCCTACAACAACAACGTCACCAAGATCAAGCACGCGATGAAAAAGCTCGGTGACGTCAAGGCCAAGATCCATAAGTACGATGCCGAACTGAAGATGAGCCGGGCCGAGGCCGAGATGGCCAAGCTGGCGACCAGCTTCGACTTCAACGTGACGACCGACTTCGGCCAGATTGAAGAGGTGATTCAGGACAAGATCGGGCTGAACCGGGCCAAGGCGCGCGTGGCGGCCGATTTGTCGAGCGAGGGACTGGTGGACATCAAGCGCGAAGAGGCCATGGAGAAATCAATGGCCGATCAGGCCTTGCGCGATTTCGAAGTGCAGATGGGCATGGTCACGCCGGAAACGGCGGGCATCACCGATGCGACAAAGGAACTAGGGCCGGCCGAGAAAGCGAAAGTCGCGGAAGGCTAAGAGACGGAGTTTTTTAACAGGAGGGAACAGAGAGAGCAGAGAGTACATTGCAATCATGTTTCTCTACTTCCTCTGCTACCTCCTGTTAGACTTGCCTTGTCCTTTGCGCCTTCGCGCCTTTGCGTGAGACTGTAGCTTGTGATGGCACAATCAACCGTTTTGAACGGCGAAGAGAAAGTTGCCACGCTGGCGCGGCCGGCGGGCCCGTTGCCGGACTGGTATCCGGCGTGGGCGAGCGAGCTGGCCGATCTCTATTTTTCGGGCACAACCTGCGTGTTCGTGCTGCACGGCAATGTGCACGACCTGGTGCGATTGCCCGATGCCGACGAGACTCGCTATTGCAGCCTGAGCGAGTTTCTGGCGACCCAGGTGTTCGGCCGCTGGGATCTTGTTCTTGGCTACGATCTAAGCCGCGGCCTGCGCCCCTTGGCCGGACCGGATGCGCAGCGGCTGCGCTCCATGTCGCAATACCTGGTGGGGCGCTGGGGCGAGCCGGCAACCTGGCCGCGCGAGCCGGAAAAAGTTTTGCTCGGGCTCGATGTGTTTGTGGAGCGGAACTTGTTGGACGATGCGGCCAATCGGAAAAGCGTCGCCTTCGTGTTCGAATATGCACAGTTCTTGCTGCCCACGAGCGACCTGGACAGCCTGGCCCAAGGCCATGCGTCGCGGCTGGTGCGGTTTTTGGCCTGGGCCCAGAATCCACTCATCAAGCGCGTGAACACGGCGTTTGTGCTGATTGCCGACAAGCTGGTCGAGCTGAACGAGCGGTTGGTGCAAAGCCCGCATGTGGCGACGATCGATGTGCCGCTTCCCGATCGGGAAGAGCGCGAGCAATTCGTGCCGGTGGCCGCCGATGGTCAGGAGCTGTCGAAGGTTGCCGATTTCACGGCTCGGCAACTGGCGGAAGTTTCCAACGGGCTGAGTCTCACCAGCTTGAATGTCGTGCTGGCCCAAGCCGCGCGCTCGGGAAAGCGGCTCGACTCGGCTCGTTTCCGTCAGCTCAAGAAGTCGATGATCGAGCGGCAGTGCCAGGGCCTCGTGGAGTTCGTCGAGCCTAAACACACGCTGGACCTGGTCGTCGGCCTCGATGTCGCGAAGCGGCGACTGCAGCAGGATGCCAAGTGGATCAGCGAAGGCCGCTTCGAAGCAGCGCCGATGGGGTACCTGGTGTGCGGTCCGGTCGGCACCGGCAAATCATTTCTCGCCGAGTGCTACGCGGGATCGATCGGCATTCCCTGCCTGGTGCTGCGCAACTTCCGATCGAAGTATGTGGGCGAAACCGAAGGCAACCTCGAACAAGTGCTCGGCGTGCTGCGATCACTGGGGCCAGTCGTGGTGATTGTCGACGAAGCCGACGCGGCGCTCGGCAACCGGCAAGCTTCGGGCGACTCGGGCACGAGTGCCCGCGTGTTCTCGATGATCGCCAGCCAGATGGGCGACACGCGGTTTCGCGGGCAGATCATTTGGATGCTGCTCACAAGCCGGCCGGATCTTTTGCCAATCGACCTCAAGCGGCAGGGGCGAGCCGAGGTGCACATTCCGCTGTTCTACCCGCACAAGGCCGACGACATCCGCGAGATGCTGCGCGTGATGGCCAAGAAGAACAAGCTGCAGATGGCCGATGATGCGATTCCGGACGTGGACCCGTCGCGGCGACTATCGGGGGCCGACCTGGAGAGCATCGTGCTGGCGTCGCGGCGGCAGGCTCTGGCGGCGGGGCGCGACGTGGTGGATCGGCGCGATCTGGAGCAGGCGCTGGCCGAATTCATCCCTTCGGCCCAGGGCCTGGAAAAGGAATTGCAAGAAATCGCGGCCGTGCTCGAATGTACGGAAAGAAGTTTTCTGCCGCCGGAATGGCAAGAGAAGATCGCGCTGCCGGAGGGCCGCTCGCGGCTGCAGGAGCGCATGGTGGCCATCCGGCAGCTGCTGGAAGAGTTTGGTTGATAAGTGCCAGGATCGCAGAGAAGTCTATTTCGGATAAGAAACCGCCAAGTACGCAGAGGACGCTAAGAGGGGCTACAACTTTATTGCCTTCCTTGGCTGTTTTGGCGTTCTTGGCGGTTGATCATGATCAAAAGGAATAATGTATGGCAGCTAAATCAGGAAAGACCACGTGGGTCGACGAAGAGACCGATCTTCCGCTCATCACCGAGCGGGCGCGGCAGCTGGATTCGTTCGTCGAGGCGATTGCCGACGGCAAGGTCACCGACGCGGAGGTCAAGACGCAGGAAGCACGCGTGATGAAGCTGCTCAAGGAAATTGAGCCGCAACTGGATCCGCAGATGCGCGAACGGGTGACGGAGCTGCTGTGCGAGCTATCGGCCTACGACATGATGCAAGTGCTCAACATCATGTCGCACTCGCGGCCGCTGTCGAAGTTCCGCGGGTGAAACGAAACGGCGTAAGAACTGTAGCGGAAGTCGCACGGCTTCGGCTGCGAAATAGATTCGGAATTCTTGCGAATTCCACTACGGGAAATTCCCTGCTAGGAAAGTGAACATGAACGGTCAGCCCAAAGCACCATTTTATGTGGTCCTGTTTCTTGTGGTCGGAGGCCTGTTGGCCTTTGCCGCGTACCGCAGCGACTTGTTCGCGCCGAAAGGCCGTGGTCAGGAAGGCCCCGGGGTCAGGCCTGGCGACGGAGCCGGAGTTATCGATCCGGGAATGATAGGCCAGGTGGCCGAGGACACCGACTCGTCGGCAGTCACCACCGTCAAGGAATATGTGTTCAAGCCGGCCGAGCGGTTGCCGGAAGTGAAGGGCACGTCGGCGTACAAGCCGCTCGAAGATAACACCGTTCGCTTTGCGCTAAACGTATGGGCCGGCTGGGGGCCGATCATCCTGGCCAACGAGGGCTTCAAACCAGGAAAAGTTTGGAACACGCCCGAGGGCAAGGAATTCAAGGTAGAGCTGGTGCTGATCGACGATCCTGTCGCCATGCGCGACTCGTATGCCGCGGGGAACGTGCACATTGGCTGGGCGACGCTCGACATGATCCCTCTATTCATGGAAGGGTTTGTTGATAAAACCGGACAGCCGCGCGATAGCCGGGTCATGCCGCGCGTTTACCAGCAGGTGGATTGGTCGAACGGCGGGGACGGCATCGTGGCCCGCGAATCGATCAAAACGATTTCGGACTTGCGCGGGAAAAAAGTGGTGTACGCGCAGAATTCTCCGTCTCATTATTTCCTCTTGAACATGCTCGTGTCAGGTGGTGTTCAACCGAGTGAAATCGATCCAGTCCGCACGGCAACAGCGTTTGAGGCGGCCGCCGCATTCAACGCTCAGCGCGATATTGCTGCGGCGGTCTCCTGGGCGCCAGACATCTACAACCTGGCCGAAGCGCGCGGCAATCGCATGCTGGTCACGACGCAAACGGCCAACAAGCTGATCGCCGACGTCTGGTTTGCGCGGGCCGATTTCGCCAAGGACCACGGCGATAAGATCGAGGCCCTGGTGCGCGGAATCTTCGACGCAATGGAGGAGCTCAAGAAAGAGGACAGGAAGCAGGAGTGCGCGCGCCTGATGGCGGAGGGGTACAACATTCCGGCGAGCGACACGCTCAACATGTTTGCCGACGCCCATAACACGAACTGGGCCGAAAACTTCCAGTTCTTCTTGAATCAGAACAACCCGACGAACTTCGAGCGGGTTTGGTCACAGGCCTATTACCTGTATCGCCGCATCGGCGCGATTACGCACCAGCCGGTGTCCTTCGACAAGGTCATGGACTTCTCGATCATCGAGAAACTCGGACAGGAGCCGAAGTATCGCAATCAAAAGGACGAGTACCAGGTGCGGCTGGCTCCGAAGGCGGTCTCCGACATCCACGCCGAGTCGGACGAGATTCTCACAAACACCATCGTCATCCAGTTCTTTCCCAATAGTTGGGACCTTTACAAAAAGATCAATCGTGATGAAGGCGGCGTGGTTACAGAAGTGCTGTACGATCCGAACGTCGATAACGTGCTGCAAGAGGTTGCCAATATGGCGGGCCAGTTCAGCAACGCCCGCATCATCATCGAGGGCCACACCGACAGCTCGCGGCGCGGCCAGGTACCGGTGCAAATGGTGAAAGAGCTGAGCCTCAATCGCGCAAACGCGGTGCGCGAAGCCCTCGTAAACAAATTTCAAATGGACCCGAACCGTTTCGCGGCCGATGGCGTGGGTTGGGATCGGCCCGCCGACCCGAACGATCCGGAGAACCACGCCAAGAACCGGCGCGTGGAAATTAAGGTGTTCACGGCCGAACGGGGATAGTGGCCGCGGCATGAAGCAAGCGCATGAGCGACGCTAAGAAATCCGAGCCAGCCGCCGAGCCAAACTCGGGCGTGCCGGCCGACACCGTGGTGCCTTCTTCGACTTCGGGACGAGGGTTGCAGCTTCGCCTTGCGACACACGCGGCGCCCGGTGCCGGCAGCAAGCCTGCGCAGCCGGGCGGCGGCGGAAACAAATCGCTGCGCAGACCGGTTCCGCATTGGCTGGCTCTTCTACTTGGAGTTGCCTGTATTCTGGCCGTGTTTGGCCTGTGGTGGTTTCTGACGCGCGGCGTGTCGGAAGAGCGAATCCTCCCGTATAACACGATACCGAGCCCAAAAGAAACATTTGATCCAGAGCAGATTCGAGCGCTTTGGTTCGACTCTGCGCTCACGCGGAACCTGATCGCCAGCCTGCGGCGAGTGGTGCTCGGGTTTGCGCTGGCGTCGGCGATCGGGATTCCGCTTGGAATCCTCGCCGGTTGTTTTCCGTGGTTTAACGCGTTTCTTGCGCCGATCAACATATTCGGCCGGAATATTCCCATCGCCGCGCTGATCCCGCTCACCTTCGCGCTGTTTGGAATCGGCGAGTTGCAGAAGGTAATGTTCATCTTTATCGCGGCCGTGGCCTTTGTGATGATGGACACAGCCACCGCGATCGCCGACGTGAGCAGCCGCTATATCGATACTGCGTTTACGCTCGGCGCTTCGCGCCGACAAATCATCATGAAGGTGCTGGTGCCCTTGGCCATGCCGCGCGTGTTCAACTCGTTGCGGCTGCTGTTTGGCCTGGCATTTGGCTATATCATGCTGGCCGAGCTGGTCACGGAAAGCGGCACCGCCGGCGGCTTGGGAAACATCATCCTGATTGCCCAGCGGCGCGGGGTGCGCGAACCCATTTTGCTTATCTTGATGGTGATTCCCGCCGTTGCTTTAGCGATTGATCGGACCCTTTACATGATGCAAAAGAGCTTGTTTCCGTACCAATATGCCAGCGGCGGCTTACTGCATCACGCCTGGCGCGGACTCGCGCATGGCGGTGAGGATTTGAAGCGAGTTTTCTTTTCGTCGCAGCCGCTGGATTCCGCGCAACAGGCCGCGCTGGCCGACGCGAAAGCCCCAAGCACGGCGCGACCATCCAATGTCTCCTAGCACGCACCGATTCCTCGCGCCGTATCGCGTTGCCACATGACCGCCGAACCAGTTGCCGCCGCTAGTCCTGTGACCGTCGCGAAAGACGTCGGCATGGGGCAGGTGTTGGATCATGTGCGCCAGCCGGAAGAAATTCGCGCGCCGCACGTTGTTGAGTTCAAGGATGTGAGTAAGACGTACAACTACGGGCAGGCGAACCAATTCACGGCAATCCGCGGCGTGAATTTCGTCGTCGCCGATCTGCCTGATAAGGGTGAGTTCGTCTGCATCCTGGGGCCCAGCGGCTGCGGCAAGAGCACAATCTTGAAGCTGATCGCGGGCCTCGAGCCACAGCATTCGCCCACGACGGGCGACGTGCTCGTGCTCGGCAAGCCAGTTACCGGCCCAGGCGCCGACCGCGGCATGGTGTTCCAGGATTATACGTCGTTCGATAACCGCACGGTGCTCGATAATATTGCCTTCGGGCTGGAATGCCGGGGCGTGGCACGCCGCGACCGTTATTCGCTGGCCCGCTATTGGGTCGAGCAAGCCGGCCTCAACGTAACGACAGACCAATACAAGTATCCGCACGAGCTGTCGGGCGGCATGCGGCAGCGCGTGGCCATTGCCCGCACGCTCATCCTGCGTCCGCGGATCATCTTGATGGACGAGCCGTTTGGCGCGCTCGATCCGCAGACGCGGATGAACATGCAGGACTTACTTGTAGGATTGTGGCGCGAGGTGCAGGCCACGGTGTTTTTCGTGACGCACTCGATCGAGGAGGCGGTGTTCCTGGGCGACCGCGTGTACATCATGTCGACCGGCCCGGGCCGGATCGAAAAAGAGCTGGAAATCGAGCCGGCCGACCGGCCCGCACTGGAAATGGCCCGCGTGCCGCGCTTCCAGGAAACGGTATACTACATTCGCGAACTGATTGCACAACTGGAAGAGCAAGGAGCAGAGAGCACGGAGCGGGGAGCGTCGAGTTAGCAGGCGCTTGATATTCGGAACTCCCTGCCCCCCGCTCCCTGCTATCTATGCGATTCGGCAAGTACCTCAAAGTGGCGTTCATGAACCACTGGAACCTGCTGGCGTTCCTGGGGGGCGCTGTGTTTGCGTTGATTTCGCCGGCGCCGGATGTGCTGCTGCCGGTGGTTGCGGCCGGTGAGCTGGCCTATCTCGGTATGCTCGGCACGCATCCGAAGTTTCAAGCGTACGTGAATGCCCAGGAGGCGAAACAGACGCGCGAAGCGACGTCGGAGTCGGCTCAGGAAACGCTCGATCGGATCACGTCCTCACTTCCGAAGGAATTGCTGGATCGATTTCTAGCGCTTCGCACGCGCTGTCTGGAGCTGCAGCAGATTGCCGCCGAGCTGAAGCACACGGGTCACGGCGAGACCCACATGCCTTTGGAGAGCTATCAGATCGAAGGCTTAGACCGGCTATTGTGGATCCACTTGCGGCTGCTGTACACACAATACGCCCTGTACCGCTTTCTGAAGCAGACCAGTGAGGAGCAAATCCAGGCCGACATCAAGCGGCTGGAAACGCGCCTGGCCGAGCTTCCCACCGGCGACGAGAGCGACCAGCAACTGCGCGTGCGCAAGGCGCTCGAGGACAACCTTCAAACGAGCCGCGATCGGCTTGCCAACCTCAAGCGAGCGCGCGACAACTTCGACCTGGTGAAGCTGGAGATCGACCGGTTGGAAAACAAGATCCGCTCGCTCAGCGAACTGGCCGTCAATCGCCAGGAGCCGGATTACATTTCAGGCCAGGTCGACCAGGTGGCCGCCAGTATGCTCGAAACGGAAAAAACGATGAACGAGCTGCAGTTCGTCACGGGGCTCGACACGGTCGATCAGGCGCCGGAGCTCTTACAGAAAGAAGTGGTGCCGCGCCAGCGCGCCAAGCAGTTGAATTAAGAGCATCGAACAAAATGAACCGCCAAGAACGCCAAGTGCGCCAAGAAATCCCGAGAAGCCAAGGATCTTATGTGGCGATCTTGGCGTCCTTGGCGATTTAATCTGTATTGTTTGAAGCGTTAAGATGAGCTCAAACCACCAAAGCGCCGCTGCCTAGCGGCGTAGGCCTGAATCGCCTCGTGGAGCGTGGCTTCATCGAACTCGGGCCAGCACTTCTCGGTGACCCAGATTTCGGCGTAGCTGATTTGCCACAGTAGGAAGTTGCTGATCCGCATTTCGCCGGCCGTGCGAACGAGAAGGTCCGGATCGGGCGCGCCGGCGGTGTAGAGATTTTCTGAGATGGTGTCTTCGTTGACGTCATCAGGCGCGAGGCCGCCAGTTTGTGCCTTGCGCGCGATGTTGCGCACCGCATCAACCAGCTCGGCCCGGCCGCCGTAGTTGATCGCGAGATTCAGGCACAGGCCGCCGTTCGCGCGGCTCATGTCGACTGTTTTGTCCAGCTCGCGCAGCACTTGGTCGGGGATGTCGTCGCGGCGGCCGAGCATGCGCACGCGGACGTCGTTCTCCATGATCGTGGCCCGCTCCTCGATCATGTACCGCTCCAAGAGGTGCATGAGGAAATTGATCTCGATCTGCGGGCGCTTCCAGTTTTCGCTCGAGAGACAATATAGAGTCAGCTGCTCGATGGCCATCCGGCTGCATTCTTCGGTCGTGCGGCGAACGCTTTTGACGCCCTGCTCGTGGCCGGCGATGCGCGGCAAGTTCTGCCGCTCGGCCCAACGTCCGTTACCGTCCATGATGATGGCAATGTGCCGTGGCCGGCGCTCAGGCGCAATTTCCAACGTCCGCGATGGAATTTCGCCGCTCATCGGCCGCTCACGATTTGTTAACTAAAATCGTCTGATCGCGCTCCGGACCGACAGAGATCATTTCGATGGGCTGGCCGACGAGTTCGCTGACGCGGCGGAGATAGGCCTGCGCATTGCGGGGCAGCTTGTCGAAGGCGCGGCACGCGGTGATTTCCTCGCGCCAGCCGGGCAGCGTCTCGTAAACCGGCTCCGCGCGTCGCAGGTCGTCCACGTGGCTGGGGTACTGAGTTGTTTGTCGGCCGTCGATCTTGTACGCCGTGCAAATTCTCAGCTCGTCGAATCCTGAGAGCACGTCCAGCAGCATGACGCTGATCGAGGTGACGCCGCTCAACCGGCTGGTGTATCGCACGGCGACCGCATCGAGCCAGCCGCAGCGGCGCGGCCGGCGCGTGACGGTGCCATATTCGTTGCCGCGGTCGCGCATGCGCTGGCCGATTTCATTGTCGAGCTCGGTGGGAAACGGCCCGCCGCCGACACGCGTCGAGTAAGCCTTGACGACGCCGATGATCCGGCCGATGTGGCGGGCCGGCACGCCCGATCCGCTCGAGATGCCGACACCGGAGCTGTTGCTGCTGGTGACGAACGGATACGTGCCGTGGTCGACGTCCAACAGGGCGCCCTGAGCGCCTTCGAACAAGATGCGCTTGCCGCTTTCGGCCGCCGAGAGCAAGAGTTCGTTGGTGTCACAAACGTAAGGCCGCAGCCGCTCGGCATATGCCGAATACTCGCCGAAGATCGCCGCCGCATCGAGCGGCTTGAACTCATTCGCGGGATAAAGCACCGCCAGCACGCGGTTCTTGGCCGCCACGATATGCTCGACCTGGGCGCGAAACGTCGGACGATACATGTCGCCAAGCCGCACGGCATGCGATCGGCCGACCTTGTCGCGATAGCAGGGCCCAATTCCGCGGCCGGTCGTGCCGATGTTCTCGCCGTCCGAGGTGTTCTTATCGAGCGCGCGGTCCTCGGCAAAGTGCCACGGAAAAATCACATTCAGCCGATCGCTGATCCGCAGGTTTTCCGGGTGCCCCGCGCCGCGCTGGGCCAGCTCGTCGAGCTCTTCGATCACGCGCGCCGGGTTCAGCACGACGCCCGTGGCAATGACGCAAGTGACACCGGGCGTGAGGATGCCGCTGGGAAGTAGCGAGAGCTTGTACACCTGGTCACCGACGACCACGGTATGACCGGCGTTCGCCCCGCCTTGATAGCGCACGACGAAGTCATGCTCGCGGGTCAAGATGTCGACGATCTTGCCCTTGGCTTCATCACCCCATTGCAAACCGATAACTGACGTGCCCGGCATGGCAGAATTCGACAATCCACGACAAATACCGTTCGCATAGAGCCCGCAAAAACGCCATTGTACCGCAGCGCGTGCGAATGCGAAACGGCCGGCAATTACCGCCGATCTTCGCGAATGCTGTTCTGCCGCACGGTTCGCTGCGCCGGCGATTATTGAATGTCCAGCTCAAACGGCATCACGAGCGCCGCCGGCTGATCGAAGACTGCGCGGAGCGCGTAGGCCCGGCGGGCCAGCTCCACCATTTCCGGAGCGATGTTTTCCAGCCCGCGGCCGATTCGCACTTCTTCTTCCTGATCGACATCGCCGAAGAGGGTTTCGAACACGCTTGTTGGCTCGGGCAGGACTTCAATCCGCACGTTGTCGTCCGCGTCGAGACCGGCCAACTTCTTCGCCTCGGCAATCGCGTCGTGCAGCGTGCCCAGCTCGTCCACCAGGCCGTTTTCCTTGGCTTGGAGGCCGGTGTAAACGCGGCCGCCGGCCAGCTCGCGAAGTTTTTCCACTGGCATCTTGCGGCCTTCGGCTGCCTTCGTAGTGAACTGGCGATAGATATCTTCCATGAATTCGGTCACAACCGCACGCTGCGAATCGGTAAACGGACCGCTCGAAGCAAAGATGCCACTGTTCTTGCCGCGCTCGATCGTCTCGGTCGTGATGCCGATCTTCTGATACAGGCCGCGGATAGCCATCTTGCCGCCCACAACTCCGATCGAACCGGTGACCGTGCCCGGCGCAGCGACAATCTTGTCGGCTCCCATCGCGATGTAATAGCCGCCGCTTGCTGCGACGTCGCCCATGCTGGCGACGATCGGCTTTTCGATAACTTGCGTCTCGCGCCAGATGAGGTCGCTTGCCAGAGCCGATCCGCCAGGACTATCGATCCGCAACACGATGGCGACGACCTGCTTGTCTTCGTTCGCTTCGCGCAGGGCTTCGATGATGCTCGTGGAGCCGAGAACCTGGCCGCCGAATGGACCGCTCTCGCTTTTGCCGGTCATGATCGGGCCGACGGCGTAAACGACCGCAATCTTCTTGCCGCGGCCGCTGCCGCTGTTGGGGTTGCCGCCCATCATGGCTTGCATCAGTTTGAAAAAGCCCATCGGGCCCGAGAAATCCGTATCAACTTCCTTCTGGCCGTAGTTTTTCACGTAGACAAGCGATTCGGCGTCATACGTGTCGGCCAATTCCTTGCGCAGCGTATCGGAATACGCGATGCGATCCACCAGGCCCAGCTCTTTGGCCTTGGTTGCGGTGATCAGGCCGCGGTCGATCACTTCCTTGGCTTGGGCAATCGAAAGCGGGCGGGCCTTCACGATCGTCGTGACCATGTCATCATACATGCTGTCGATCAGCGACGTCATATTTTCGCGCACCGGGTCGCTGAACTTCTCGCGCGTGAAAGGCTCGGCCGCGCCTTTGTAGGCGCCCATGTGGATGAAATCGGCCTGGATGCCCAGCTTGCCGAGAAGGCCCTTGAAGAATGTGGCTTCGGCGTGGACGCCGGGTAGCACGAGTACGCCGGTCTCCGGCATGACGATTTCATCGCAGGCGCATGCCACGAGATAATCGGACGGCATCCCTGTTTCCAGCTGTGCGTAAACTTTCTTGCCGGTCTTGCGGAAACGAGCGATCGCGGCGCGCAGCTCTTCGACTTTGCCGCGGCCGATCGCAGGATTCTCGATATTGAGCACGACGCCCGAGATCGACTTGTCCTTCGACGCCTTTTCAAGTCGAGTGACGGCTTCGCGCAGGTCGATGCTGGTTTGCGCGAAGAGGCCCCGTTGCCCGGCAGTCTCCGGCAGATCGTCTTTGAGGACTAATAGGGCCAGGCGAACCTTGTCACTTTTCGAAGATGCGGTTGACCTTTTGGACCTGGACGAGCTTGAAGGCTTATTGTCACTAGCGGATTTCGATTCGGCCTTTGCCTTTTCATCGCCGTCGGACTTCTCGCTTGACTTTTCCTCGTCGGCTTTGGAATCGGAAGCTTCCTTTTCGTTTGCGGCCTGCTTCTCGTCGTCGTTCGATTCGTCCTTTGGTTCCTCGCTCTTATCAGCTTCTTTTTCGTCAGCATCGCTGCTCGATTCGGCGACGGCCGCGCCCGATTCCTCGGAACCAAGTACGGTGGAAGCGACGCATGCCGACCAGGCGAAGGCGGCAAAGGCGGTCAACAAAAACGCGCTTCGACGCAACAAAGATTGAAAGGTCGATTCGAGGATCATCTTCAGAATTCTCCACAAGGCGTTTGGACTCGCTGGAAATATTCACAATACATGCAATTCGCACGGGGCGGTGCGTTCTTGAGCGTTGGTACCCGCTAGCTGGAATTCAACCGGCCGGCAATCGACCCATTTTAGCGAAGCTTGCTTGGGCATGCACCCATGATCGGGTGAATCTGTCTGGCTGCCGGCGGGGGTTTTTGTTACCGTCTTGCCCCGTTTGCGTGCTGGCTTGGACGATACACGGCCGGCTAAAGCCCGGCCAATATGGCCGGGCTTTTGTTGACGGGATACATGGCCGGACCATCGTGATCCGGCACGATATTCGTCCCGGCCAGGATGGCCGGGCTATGTAATTCCGCGTTCCGGCGCTCAAGCGTAGCTTTTCGGAGGTGTGCTCGATGCGAACGAATTGCAGCGGCTGGGTTCTGTTCTTGCTGTTTGTGGCGATTGGTTCGACTTGCGGCACCGCGGGCGCGCAGATTTGGCAGAAATTTCTGCCCTCGGCCAAGAATACGGGATCAGGAGACCCGCGCACAACGGAGGCCGAGGACGCGCGTGCCAATGAGCGCACACCCGAGGCTAGCCCGGGGCCATTCGACGACAGTGGCGGCCCGACCGCGGATCTTCGATCGATTGGAGGCGGCGATTTTGCGCTCGCACAGGAAAACGGCCCGTGGTTGATCGTTGCCGCCAGCTTTTCCGGCGAAGGCGCCGAGAAGCAGGCCGGCGAATTAGCCCGCGAGCTTCGCACGCGCTACCGGCTGAAGGCCTACCTTCACGAGATGAGATTCGAGTTTGGCAACGAGCCTGCGGGCCGCGGATTGGATGAATACGGCGCACCGGTCCGGCGCCGCTATCAGCGCGGCGAACGGGTTCGCGAACTTGCGGTCCTGGTTGGCGACTTTAGTTCCATCGACGATCCTGAAGCCCAACAAACACTGGAGCGCATCAAATCGCTGCAGCCGGACGCGCTCAATGTCGATCCCAACGACACGTCGCAAAGCATGGCCGAAGTCAGGCAGGGCGAGGGTTCGCTGCTGGCCAGGTTGGGCCGGCGAAAGCGGGGGCCGATGGCGCAGGCCTTTTTGACGCGAAATCCGATGCTGCCGCGCGAGTTCTTTGTGCCCAAGGGCGTCGATCCGTTCGTGGCAAAAATGAACCAGGGAGTCGAGCACAGCCTGCTCGATTGCCCGGGCCAGTATACCGTGAAAGTGGCAACGTTTCGCGGCAAGACAATCTTGCAAACAAGCGCCGCAAGCGCCGAGGACGCCAAGAGCAAGGGGCCGTTTTGGAATCGGCGAAAAAAAGATGACTACAATCCGCTGGTTGAGGCGGCTGAGAATGCACACTTGCTCGCAATGGAGCTTCGTGCCCACGGCTACGAGGCGTATGAGTTTCACGATCGCAATGAGAGCATCGTAACCATCGGTTCATTTGCGCAGGCAGCGCAAAGGCTGGCGGACGGCCGCATCCTGCCCGTGCCGGCCGTGCAACGAATCATCGAGACGTTCGGGGCCGCCTACGACACGCCGCCCGATCCGCTCACCGGCATCGGCAACGACCCGGGCACGCAGCGCCGCGTGGAGCAAGAAGAACAGCAGTTCAACTTGCGGGTCAACGGTCAGCAGTCGCCCGTGGTGCCAGGGATGAATCCCAAGCACGTGAAAATCCTTCGCGGCACCGGCAAACGGAAGAAACTCGAGCGGATCATACCTATCGACGTCTATCCGCAGGCAATCGAAGTGCCGAAGCGGTCGATTTCGAGTGCCTACGCAGGGTAACTAGCGGTGCCACTGCTGGCTTGACCAGCAGTGCCCCGTGGTT
>DASXWB010000744.1:0-2265 GCA_036503915.1 Lacipirellulaceae bacterium
AAGAGGGAGCCGGCTACGGCGGCATGGAAGGGCGCGCATATGGCGGCGGCTACGGCGCGGAAGGACCCCGTGCATATGGCGCCGGACTTGGCGGCGGCTACGGACCCAGAGAAAAAGGCCCGAAAACGGTGCTCAAATTTCAGATGGCTGGCGGCGACCTGCGCGCGATTCGCGAAGCGGCCGCGGCTCTCAGCGAGGCGGAAGATGATGACGCCCGGGACGAAGCGCAGGAAAAGCTCGGCGAACTTCTTGACGAATACTTCGAGGCGGACATGAATCGCCGCGAGGAAGAGCTGGCGGCGGTCGAGAAGCGCGTCAAGCAGCTGCGCGCGCTGCTCGAGCGGCGGCGTGAAAAGAAGGAGGACATCATCAACCTGCAGATCGACGTTTTGCGGAACGAGGCCGACGGGCTGGGGTTCTTCAGCGGCGACGCAGGTGGCGGACCACAGAACGTGCTTGGGTTTTCCTTGCAACCGATGCCCGGCGCCTCTTTGCCGCCGGGGCATCCGCACCCGGGAGTAACTGCCACGCCGGCCGCTCCAGCTGTCGGGCCGGTGCCGGTGGATGGACCGCGTCGCAGGTGAAAAGAAATCCGCGGGCTCTACGCTTGTAGTGGAACTTGTGAGAGTTCCGCGGCGTCAAAAGCTCGTTGAAGTCTCACGACTTCAGCTACGAAACTCCGCGGGCTCTATCCCGCGAATCGCCCGGTCCCGCAAAATCGCCCTGCCCGCGGGACCGGGCTTGTCGTGGCTTTCGGCCGTCAGCTATCGGCCCCGCGCCAGATCGCTGGCCTCTCGTCGATAGCCGACAGCCGATAGCCGACAGCCGAGAGCCGACAGCCGACAGCGGTCATGATTGCTTGAGTTTTTCGACTTCAGCTTGGGCGGCGGCCAGCTCCGCTTCGAGCTTGCGGACTTCTTCCGGGTCGTCCATTTGTTTTTTCGCGCCGGCCAGGCGCGGCTGCAGCTCGCCGATTTTCTTGCGCAAAAGCTCGATGCGCTTTTTGGCTTTTTTATCCATGGAAAAGTCTGCGGGGTCGTGAGTCTTCAAGCCGCTCGCCAACCGTAATCGGTCGGAGCGTACGCACAATATACAATATGTTCACGGCCACGACTCCCGACCCCGAAACGTCGCCTCGCCTAAAGGGGTCGGGAGTCGTGGCGGCGACTTGAGCGGGAGCCAAGCGAGAAGCATCACCTTACTGACTGCTAACGCGCGTTGAAGACTCCCGACCCCGGGCAGCCGGCGCGTCACTTAGTTCGCGGTTGTATCGGCGGGTGCGATGAGGTGCGGGCCGTTGGGCGCGTCGACTTTTGGCGTGTGCGGAAACGTGCGCAGGACGCTGCCGAACACGACCGTGATGATTCCCAGGATCAGGCACAGGTTGAGCCACAGGCGCATGTTCTGGCGAAGCCTTTCCGCTGCCGCCGAGCGTCCGGCCAGGATGGCGGCGACGACGAACAGCGCCAACCCGGTAAGTATCTTCAATCCGACGAGCATGTGGTACGAGGGCGAGAGGTCGTACGTTTTGATGAACTGGAAGAAATTCCACAGGCCGGTCACCAATAAAAACAGCGACGCGATGCCGGTCCACATGGCCCACACGGCGCGGCGGCCGCCGAAGCGGTAATCGGCCGGCGAAGTCAAACCCTCCCCTGGCCCCTCCCTAGGAGGGAGGGGGAGCGAGGAAACGACCGCACGCAAGTAGAACAGGCCGCCCAACAGGATGATCGCGCCGAGAATGTGCAGGATGCGCGAGGCGAGCATTAACCAGTACATGGAATCGAGCTGTGGCGTCGTTTGCTGAGCTATGAGAAGCGCGTGATCAGTCATGATGTTTTCGGTGTCGGATGTCGGGTGTCGGGTGTCGGGTGTCGGGTGTCGGGTGTCAGGCTTTGGTTTACTGACACCCGAAACCTGACACCTGACACCTCGGTCTTGCCCACCCTACATCGAGCGCAGGCGATCGACAAGTGCCAGCGCTTCGTCGCGGGTATGAATGCGGCCTTCAAGCTGTGCGTCGCGGACTTGTTCCAGGAGCCGGGCGAACTGCGGGCCGGGCGCGAGGCCATGGGCGATTAGCGCGGCACCGTCAATGAGCGGGGGCGGGTTGAGCCGCTGCGGCGGCCAGGCGAGTCGCTCCCGGCAGAATGCCAACGCAGGATCGTCGCTGCCGGCGACAGCTTCGTGCAGCGCCACGAGTTCGGCGGCGCCCTCGTGGGTGAGAATTCGTTGCAGGCTCGGCCATGGCTGTTGCGGCGCGTT
>DASXWB010000745.1:0-8312 GCA_036503915.1 Lacipirellulaceae bacterium
TAGGGGTAGCCGGGCGTCCAGGTATACGCGCTGTCGCTCACCTCATCGCGTCGAACGGCGCGAAATGAATCAATCATGCCCGCGTCGACAATGCGCTTCGAAGCCGGGTATTGCACCGGCAAGTCAAATGTTCGGGGCGTGGTGCTGGCCGCTTCGGCAGTCCAGTCGAGAAATGACGGCTCGTTGAAATCGCCGGTGAAGAAAACCGGCAAGTCCGCGTCGAGGGCTTCCGCCATTTCGCTGAGGTATGTCGTGACCTGGCCGCCGCGAGCCGAATTCGCCGCGGCGATCACCGCGCTTTCGTTCCGCGGCAATACTCCACTCTGAAGGTCGTACGGCTGATATGGATACGCGGCCAAGTGCGAATTGAAGAGCCAAATGTTCTGGATTGGCGAGACGGCGATCGCGACGCCCAAATTACTCGGCGAGTTCGTGACAATCGGGTAGCGGCTGATGACCTGGATATCGCCGCCCGACTGCTGGTGATAGTGAAATCCCATCGTGGAGGCGATCGAGCGGCCGGCGCTATCGTCCAATTCCTGGACGCCGATGATGTCAGCGCCGCCGGCGAGCATGATTTCGCGGAGCTTGTCGCGGCCGGCCTGAGTCCCCTCGCCGGTCCACACGTTGAACGTCATGATGCGCAGCGAATCGACCGGTTGGGCCGAAAGCTCTACGGCAGGCACAAGGACGACAAGAAGAACCGCCGTTTGACTAAGCCTGTGCATCATGGATGTGCCTCTCCCGATCTTAGTTATCCACGTTAAAAGGGTCAATTAAAACGGCGGAGGCGCGTTTCTACAAAATCGTTGCGCAAAATCAGGGTTCGGGTCGATGGTGCGCTGAATCACAATGGATCGTGAGGTCGATTGGCGATCGAATCGCATCGCAATCCGAGGCAGTGGAACAATCCTCGTCGGCAAGGGGCGCAGCGTCATGCCATCGCTAACCGCAGATGAATTGCGAGCGATCGGCAAGCTGGTTGCATCCCGTCGTCCCGGTTACAGCTTGCCGGGCGAATTCTATTCCAGCGAGCCGGTCTATCGCGCGGAGCTCGAGCGCATTTGGCGGCGCGGCTGGTTGTTTGCCGGGCATACTTGCGAGATCGCGAATTCGGGCGATTATTTCACGATTTCGGTCGATGCCGATTCGCTCATCATCATCCGCGACGAAGGAGGCGAAATCCGCGCGCTGTGGAACGTCTGCCGGCATCGCGGGACGCAAATTTGCAGCGAGCCGCAGGGCAGGGTGGGCCGGCTGGTGTGCCCGTATCATCAGTGGACGTACGCGCGCGACGGCTCACTCATCTCGTGCCGCGGCATGCAGGAGGATATCGACAAGCGCGAGCTGGGCCTCTTGCGTGCGCCGGTGCGCGAGGTGGGTGGTTTTATCTTTGTCTCGTTGTGCGACGAGCCGCCCGATTTCAGCGAGGCGGCGGCCGCGATCGAACCGTTCGTTCGGCCGCAGGGCCTCGACCGCGCGAAGGTGGCGAAGATCGTGGACTACAGCGTCGCTGCGAATTGGAAGCTCGTGTGGGAGAACAACCGCGAGTGTTACCACTGCAATGTGAATCACCCGCAATACATCAAAGCCAATTTCGATCATTACAACGCGGATGATACGAACGAGCGGATCCGTTCGCGGATTGAAAAGGCAGTGACGCGAAGCGAGCAAAAATGGGCGGTGGCTGGCTTGGCTGTGAGCCATCGGCAGAGCGGCATGGCGCAGTTTCCCGATGCCGAGCGGAATTGCTGGTTCGCCGCGAATCGCACACCGCTTGTGGAAGGCTACGTGAGCGAAACGCTGGACGGCCGGCAGGCGGCCCCGCTGATGGGTGACTATACGGACGCGGATGTCGGCACGCTGCGCGTGCGCACACTGCCCAACATGTGGCACCACGCTAGCTGCGATCACGCGGCTACTACACGGCTGTTGCCGGCCGGGTTGCAGCGTACCGCCGTCCGCGTCACCTGGTTGGTGCACGAAGATGCGGTCGAAGGCCGCGACTACCGGCTGGAGGACATCATGCCTTTCTGGCAGCAAACGTCCGAGCAGGATTGGGCGCTGTGCGAAAAAGCTCAAATCGGCGTTAACTCGTCTCATTATGTTTCGGGGCCGCTTTCGACTTACAAAGAATATAACGTCGACGCCTTCGTGCGCTGGTGTCTGCATCAAATCAGAGTTTAGGGTTTGGGGTTCGGGGTTCAAATTTAAGCCGCGCGGTTCTGAACCCTGAACCCCAAACTCCGAACTCACAACAAATGACGAACAACTTGCAACCCGCTGAGTTTATCATCATCGGCGGCGGGGCTGTGGGTTGTGCCGTGGCCTACAGCCTTGCCAAGGCGGGCAAGACGGACGTGCTGCTTCTGGAAAAGGAGCCGACGGTATCCGCGGTCACCACGCCGCAAGCGGCCGGCCTGGTCGGGCAGGTGCGCAACAGCGTCGAACGCACGAAGCTCGCCATGTGGTCGGTGAAGACCTTTGCGCAATTGGAGCGCGGCGCCGAGGCCAGGCCGGGTTGGCGCTCGGTTGGCTCGCTGCGCGTCGCGCTTTGCGCGGAGCGGGTGGCCGAGTTCAAGCACATGAAAGAGGTGGCCGATAAGGCCGGCCTGGAGACGGAGTTCATCGACAGGGCCACCGCGCAGCAGTACTGGCCGATGATGAATTTCGACCGCGCCGAAGCCGTGCTTTGGTGCCCGAGCGACGGATATCTTCAGCCGTCGGACCTCACGATGTCGTATGTCGCGCATGCCCGACGGATGGGCGTGCGATTTCAGACGCGGACCGCCGTCCGGCGCATTCTGGTTAAGGATGGCCGAGTCGCGGCCGTTGAAACCGACGGCGGCACGATTGATTGCCGCATGGTGATCAATGCAGCCGGCGCGCACGCGTATCACATCGCCAAGAGCGTCGGGCTGGAGCTCCCCATCGTGCCGGTGCGGCACGAGTATTTTGTCACGGTGCACGCCGAAGGGCTGCGCCCCGATTTGCCGGTGGTGCGCATTCCCGATTCGACGCTTTACCTGCGGGCGGAAATCAACTCACTGCTATGCGGCGGCTGGGAACGCAAGGGTCTGTCGACCGACCCGCGGCAATTCGCGCTCGATGGCCAACCACCGCCTATCGATCCGGACTGGGACGTGATGGGCTGGTTTGCCGAGCAGCTCGCGCCCGAGTTTCCGCAAGTGGAAGAGCTGGGCGTGCGCAGCGTATTCCGCGGCTGGCCGACGTTCACGCCTGACGGCCGGTTCATTGTCGGCGAGAGTTCGCGCGTGAAAGGCTTCGTGATGGCCGGCGGCTGCAACGCGCACGGCGTATCCGGCTCGGCCGGCATCGGTCGCCATGTCGTCGAGTCGATCCTTGAGTCGGATCCGTCGCCGTATGTGAAAAGTCTCAGCCCGGACCGCTTCAGCGAGCGCTGGGATTGGCAAACCGCACGGCGGCAGGCGCAGCATTACTATGAGACGTATTACGATCTGGGGCATTGAGCGGCATAGAAATGGGCGGCGACTTGGTGATATAATCGGAAAACTGTTCCGATTATGCCCAAACTAGTCTGGAAGCACAAATGATTCAGTTCAGTGCTCATTTCGATGGCAAAAATATCTGTCCGGATGAGCCCGTCTCGTTACCACAGAACATTCCCTTGCTTGTAACAGTCGATGCAGAGGCCGCTAAAAACAGTGAATCTGGGCGGCCTCTCGACTTGTTCGAACGTTTGGAAGAAGAGGCCGGACTAGTTGAGGGCCCGACGGATTGGGCGGCCGAGCACGATCACTATTTGTATAGCGCAGCAAAAAAAGGCAAGCGAAAATCTGAGTGATCGATTCTTCGTCGACACAGGATATGTAATCGCCAGATTTAATCGGCGCGATCAGTATCACGGCAAGGCGCGACAGTTGGCTGCAACGATTGCGGCTGGTCGGGAACTTTGGACGACGGATGCCGTACTGCTGGAAGTTGCCGCCGCATTCTTGCACCCCCAACATCGGGCAATCGCGTTAGGAGTTTGGGATGAGTTTCACGGTGGGAGCGCGCGATGCATCTCGCGACAAGCCACTGGCAAGCGACTTGATCAAGCCGTCGAATTGTTTCGTGAGTGATCTGACAAGGCGTGGAGTCTTACGGACTGCCTTTCGTTCGTCGTTATGAATGAAGAGCAGCTATCTGATGCTCTAACGACGGATCACCACTTTAGGCAAGCTGGGTTCCGAGCACTCTTGATTGAAGGCTGAACAACGGGTCAGAAACCGGCCCAAGATTGGCCGGATATGTATAACATGTTCGCCGTCATGTCGTCTTGTGAATTACCTGCCCGGTTTTTTTGTGCCGCAGGATAAGCTTCGTGGTGCCATCCATCATGCGCTCTTCTTTGAGCAGGACGTGATCGGCGTCGTAATCGCGCACCACGGCGAGGCTTTCGACGGATTCTCGGCCGCGCCAGACCGGTAAATTCACCGGCTGCCACTGCTTGTTTTCGATCGAGGCATACGCCGCGTCGATGATTGCGTTGACGACGTAGCCGTCGTAAAGAGTTTCTCGCGGCTCGGTTCCGCCGTCGAGCGCGTTGAGCATGTCGGCGAACATGTCGACGTAGCCCAGCGCGCCCGGCTCGTCGCCAACAGGGAACAGCCAGCCGGTCGTG
Organism: Lacipirellulaceae bacterium; assembly: GCA_036503915.1. Classification (GTDB taxonomy): domain Bacteria; phylum Planctomycetota; class Planctomycetia; order Pirellulales; family Lacipirellulaceae; genus JABDGM01. Next base: position 4,649 of record DASXWB010000745.1, read on the forward strand.
CCTTCAGCTTTTTCGGCAACGTAGCCGGTCCGTCCTACGGCAGTGTACATCTCCATGCCGGTGCGGAGCCAGTGATTGAGCCAGATCGTGCCTTCGGTGCCGGCCACCTCGTCGCGCAGGTCCATGCCGCCACGGAAGGCCCAGCTCACCTCGAACTGCCCGATGGCGCCGTTTTCGTAGCGCACCAGCCCGATGGCGTGGTCCTCCGCTTCGATCGGATGCACCTGCGTGTCGCCCCAGCAGACGACTTCCACGGGGCGGATGTCCTTGCCGATGAAGTTGCGTGCGATCTCGATGCAGTGGCAACCCAAGTCGACAATCGCCCCGCCGCCCGATTGGGATTTGTCCCAAAACCATGCGCTATGCGGGCCCGGGTGCGCTTCGCGCGAGCGGACCCAAAGCACCTTGCCGATGCTGCCGTTGTGGACGGCGTCGAGCGCCCGGAGCGTTTTGGGCGTGTAGCATAAGTCTTCCAGATAGCCCTGAAAGACGCCGGCTTTTTCGACGGCCTCCAGCATGCGGAGGGCCTCGGCCGCGTTTCGCCCCAGCGGTTTCGTGCAGAGCACGGCTTTGTCCGCCTTGGCCGCGGAAATCACGGCCTCTTCATGCAGATGATTCGGCAGCGCGACAATGACGACGTCTGTCTCCGGATCGCAAATGGCTTCGTCGAGGCTCGTGGTGTGCCTGGCGATGCCCCACTCGGCCGCGAACGCCCGTGCGCGGTCGGCCGAGCGCGAATAGGCCACGTGAACGCGGTCGCGGCCGCGATGGCGGTGCAGGGCCATCGTGTAGAACATGCCGATCAGGCCGGTGCCGAGCATGCTGATGCGGTGCATGGGGAAATCTCGTTGTTTAGAGTCACACGCAGAGGCGCTGAGGACGCGAAGTGAAGCGCGCGACTAATTGCCTGGAGATGGTCTCCGCATGATAATCTTATTGTCGCTTAATTCAATCGCTCGAGGATTTATGTCATCAACTACGCCCGGCATTGCTTTCAAAAACGGCGCAGCGAATTGCACGCTAATTTCGCTTGCCGCATGCCTCTTTGCCGGCGTAACGTTCGCCGCCGAAACTCTCGAGGTTGCGCGTGAGTATAAGGACGGCGGCGGCTACGACAATAGCTGGAAGGGCACGGGTGTGCCGGAGGAAATTCGCTTCAAAAACGAGCGTATTCTGGCGAAGGGAAAGGGAACGTATTGCTGCGGCTTCACGTTCGCCATTGCGATGGAAGTGTCGCAAGAGCGCAGCTTGCTGGACGACAAACGGGTCGCCGAGATTCGCGCCTTTCAGAAACAGTGGTACGGCGCGACGGAGGAAAGCCGCGAAATCCAATGCGCGATGGCCGTGGAGAAGCTCGGCATTGGCAAACGCATCGACCCGGATGAAGCGCGGCCCGGCGACTTTCTGCAGTTTTGGCGAACCAACAAGTCGGGACATAGCGTGGTCTTTGTCGAGTGGGTTGAAAAAGACGGCCGGCGCGTCGGGTTCAAATACCGTAGTTCGCAAGGTTCTACGAAAGGAATCGGCGACCGCGTGGAGTACTTTGCCGATGCCGACCGAAAGGAGGGCCTTGTCGACCGCCAGCGGATGTATTTCTGCCGGCTCGATGACGCGCCGAAAACGGAGCAGTCGTCGGGTCTTTGACCCCGGCAGACCTCGGCCGGCCTCGAGGAGGCCGGGCTACAGCCGAATCATGCTCGCGGTTTGGTGCGCCACATCAGAGCCAATAGCGCGGCCGCAATCGCCGCGCAAATGAGAATCGCGTAGAGCACGATGTTCCAGGCAGCCATCTTGCCGATCGTAGCGCTGTACTCGTCGACGGTGCGGCCAAACGCCTCGGCTTGAACCGTGCGGCCAATGTAGCCAAACAGTCCGATGAAGCCGGCGGCTGTGCCGATTGCCTTCTTCGAAGCAATGTCGAGCGCGGCGATCGTGATGAGGTTGATCACCGGGTAAATGAAGAAGCCGATCGTGGCGAGCATCAGGAAATCGAACCACAAGTAGCCGGGCGGCGTGGCGACCATCGACGCAAACGCGCCAATAATCGGCAGCATGCCCAAAGCGGCCACCATGCCGCGGCGCCCGCCCAAGCGATCCGACGCCCAGCCCAGAAAAATCGTCGACGGGATGCCGGCAAACTCGAGTGCGGCCAGAGCCCCGCCGCCATGCTGCAGCGACGCGCCTTTCACTTCGCGCAAGTAGGTCGGTCCCCAGTCCAGCATGCTGTAGCGCGTGATGTAGGCGAAGAAATTGGCAATCGCCAACAACCACACGAACTTGTTCAGCAGCACTTTGTCGATGAAAAGCTCTTTGAATGTAAGTTCGCGCTCGAGCTGCGTTTCGGGATCGCGAGCCGCGGGGTAATCGCTGCGGTACTCTTCGATCGGCGGGAGGCCCACAGACTGCGGCGTGTCGCGCAGGCGAAAGAAAAGATATGCCGACCCGATAGCAGCCAGCACGGCCGGTACATAGAACGCGTACTCCCAGCCGCCATATTGATGGACGGCACTTGCGGCTAGCCAACCGGCGATGCCGCCGCCGAGGTTATGCGATGTATTCCAGATGCTGAACGTCAGTCCGCGCTCGGATTCACTGAACCAGTGCCCCATCACGCGCCCGCACGGCGGCCAACCCATGCCTTGCACGAATCCATTGAGCGCCCACAACATCAAATGCGTGTTGTAATCCGCTGACGCGCCGAAGGCGAAGTTGCAGATGGCCGACAGCAACAGGCCCGTCGCCATGAATTTCCGCGGATCGCTGCGGTCGGACACCGCACCCATCAGGAACTTGCTCATTCCGTAACTGAGCGCCGTGACGGCCGTGATCCGGCCCAGCATGCCCCGGCTGTAACCCAGAGCCTCCTGCATCTCGAGGGTAACGACAGCGATGTTGCTGCGTACCAGGTAATACATCGCGTAGCCGAGGAACGTGGCTTCCAGGGCGCGCCAGCGGAACCAGGGATAGATTCGGCTGATTTCCTCGGGCTCTCGGCGCGGGGTCGGCGGGGGCGGAGCGTAAACACGGCGCAGTGCTCGCAGCGGGTTTGTCATGCCTTGGCGGCCTCAAGCAACTGGCCGAGCTCTTCGAGATCCGCGACGATATGATCTGGCTGGTCCGAAACCGGGCACGAATCGAGCTGCGAGCGTTTGGTCTCGCCAGTCAATGTCAAGATGGCGACGGCGCCTGTATCGCGCGCCATGCGCATGTCGGTGTACGAGCGGTCGCCGACCATTGCGGTTTCGTTCGGTGACAGGCCCTGCCGCTCGAGAATGGCTTGCAGCATGGCCGGACTCGGTTTGCCCGGCACAGCATCGGGCCGGCGGCCGGTGGCTGATTCGAACAGCGCGCAAATCGCTCCGCAATCGGGCAGTACGATCGGCCGATCCGTCGGGCAGACGCGATCGGGATGCGTGGCGATATACGGCAATGGTTGTGAAATCCAGTAGGCCGTGCGGGCTAATCGATCATAAGTTAATTCGGGATCATAGCCGACAACGACCGCGTCGGGCTGATCGCTTACAATTTCGAAGCCGGCCGCTTGCAGATCGTCTTGAAGTCCGGCCGTTCCGAATACGAACAACCGCTTAATGTTTGGCAGGAATAATTGCAGATAATGGGCGGTTGCTTGCGCGGATGTCGAAATGCCGTCTGCGCCGACGTC
>DASXWB010000746.1:0-7452 GCA_036503915.1 Lacipirellulaceae bacterium
GGCCCCCTTGCCGCTCGCGCTGCGCGGATCGATTTGGAACACGATGATGCCGAGGTTCGCCAGCATCTGGGGCCGCATCTGCGGGCCGCCCGCGTTGCGCACGACCGGGGCGTGCGGCCCGCCGTAGGTCGTCAACCACACCGGATAACGCTTCGATTCGTCGAAGTCGGGCGGGAACGTGAGCGTCGCTTCGAGCAGAAAGCCGTCGTCGCATGGGATCTGAACGTGGCGGAATTCGCCCAGCTTGAACTCCTCCAGAACATAGCTTGGCCGCGAGTCGATCGTGCGCACTTTCTGCCCGTCGGTGTTGATCAGCTGAATGTCGCCGGCCGAATCGAAATTGCTCCAACCTGCAATGGCTAAATTTCCTTTGGGCGCCAACTCGATGCGATGGGTTCCCTCCCGGCTCGTGAGCCGCTGCTGCTGGCTGCCGTCGATGCGGACGCGAAGCCAATCGGTGGCGAGGGGCGAGCGCTCGCCGGCCGTAAAGTAAATCCAACCCGCATCTTCGTCGATGCGGCTGACGTCGCGAATCTCCCACTCGCCTTTAGTGATCGCGCGCCATTCCTCCGTTTCGGTATTGAACCCATACAGGTGTTTCCAGCCGCTGCGCTCGCTGAGGATGATAATCTCATCGTCGATCCACCACGCTTCGCCGGGACTGTCGACCCAGGCCTTCGTGGTTTCGCGGAAGAGTCGCTCCGATTCAGTCGCGCTTGGCCGCGCCGTGCGAAAGTCGAGCCATGTCTGCGCGCGGTCCTGGACATAGAAATAAAGAAAATCTCCATCCGGGCGCCAATCGACGTGCGTGATCAGAAAACTATCCGCGGTGTAATCTGAGAGGTCGATCCAGCGAACGGGCGATCCCGATACATGGGCGACACCCAAGCCAACCACCGGGTTGCGGTCGCCCGCCTTGGGATGCGCCATCGATTCCAACTTGCCGTGCAGCGGAATCGTATCGAGCGCGTGAAATCGCGGCATGCCGGTTTCGTCGTAACGGCAGAAGGCGACGTGGCGCGAATCGGGGCTCCACCAAAATGCTCGCCAGTCGCGGTTAAAAACTTCTTCGAAGTACACCCACGACGCCTCGCCGTTGCGGATGTGTGGATCGGTATCGTGCGTGACGGCCTGCTCGGTTTGCGTTGCAATATCCGCGATATACAGATTGCGCTCGCGCACGTAGGCAACGAATCGTCCGTCCGGACTATACTGGGCGTATTGCTCTTCTCCGTGTGTGCGCGTGAGGCGCAGCGCCGGCGAGCCGTCCATGGGAAGGTGATAGAGATCGTCACCGTGGACAATGAGCGCGGCCGACTTGTCGTCGTTCCAGCGGAAATCGCGCCGTCGGCTGATCGAGCGGCGCCGCGACGCGTCCATCGACGGAATCGATTCCAGCGAAGCGGCCAGCTTTTCGGGCTCGGGATAGCGGCTCGCGCGGCCGGTGAACGCATCGACCTTGTGCAGCCGGTTTTGGCGAGTCTGCAAATAATTCTTCCCATCGGCGAGCCACTCAACGCGTGTCATTGGAGGCTCGAAGTCGACCCGCTCATCGGACTCACCGTAGAGCGTTTCAAAGGTTACTCGGCGGTCGGTCGATCGATCTTCCGCAAGCGGCCGGACCGCCCCGGTCAACAGGGTTTGGCCAGAGGGCACGCGGTAAACCGGAAACTCGCCACCGGCCTTTAGATGCTCATCGAAGAAATTCCAAGTCGCGAGCCCGTCTTCCGATTCCGGTTCCAACAACAGCGCCGCGAGCCGCCCGAGCCGCTGTGCCGTGCGAACTACCAGCGTGCCCGCCGGAAATTGCCGGTGGCGCGGCTCGCGCTCGACCTCCAGCGAGGCCAATCGGTGGCCTTCAAACTCGCGCTCGGCGTGCGTAACTTTGCCGATACGGTTTGCTTCGACCTCCAGCTCAATGTCTTCGCGAAGCTGCTCCACTTCAATGCCATGCCGTTGGAGATTTTCGCAACATTTGGTGAATTGAGATGAGAGCAGGTAGGCCTTCGGCAAGGCGACGCTCGAGTCCGCAACCGACTTCGACCAGTCCTCCACCTGATAGTCGCGTGGTTCATCCGTCGCGACTTGCTTCCCCTCTTTCTCCTCCTCGACGAAACCGTTCACCGTGATCTTCTCGTCATGCGGCTCGATGTGGGAACGCAGCGGCACCTCGCCGCGACCTTGCCTAGCTCGCCGATCGACGTCGTCAAGAAGTTCTTCAATGCGCTCGCGTCGTTCGACCGCCGCGTTCAAGCACTGCTGAACAAACGCCTGCGTTGCCAGCACTCGCTCCTTGTAGGGCGCGTACGCGTACGCCTCGCTCAAGATCGAGATTCGGTTGCGAACACCTACGTAGTGGCCGCCGTAGCGGGGCAGGGCAGGGTATGTCGTCCAGCGCTCGTGGTTGCGGTCGAAGTCACCATAAAAAAACGTGTCGTAACCGGCCGAATCGGCCACCAGTCGCTTTACCGCGGGCAGCAGGTCCTCGCGCACAAAGTTCACCAACTCCGGATCGGTTGCCGGGTGCCTCGGGCCGTCGAATGTGAGCACATAGCGGTGGTGCGAACCGTTGGTCGTGTGCGTGTCAATGACCACCTGCGGATCCCACCGCCGCAGCAAGCGAACCATGGCCTGCGACTCGGGCGCTTCGAGCTTCACATAATCGCGGTTCAAGTCGAGGCCCATGCGGTTGGCCCGCTGGCCCATTCCTTCCTCGGGGCCAGCCTGGCCCGGCCGATTGTCTTTCGACACCTGCTCATTGCTGTCGGCGTTGTAGATTGGCGCGATCAGCAAAATAAAGTGATCCAATAATGGCAGCGGCTCTTCTTTGGCGACCATATCCCGAGCCAGCATGAGCAACGCCTCCTTGCCGCAGACCTCGCCGGCGTGAATATCACCCACGCAAAGAAGCGCCGGCAATTTGGCCTGCTCCCAGGGCTTTTCGCCCTTGAGCGGCTTTTTACTGAGAACCAATAGCGGCAGCGCACGGCCCTCATGCGTCGTGCCAAACTCGGTTAGAGTCACCAGCTCCGATCCCTCGTCGAGCGCCTTGCAAAACTTCATGACGTCGTCATAGCGCGCGGTTGCCTTATATTCGCTTTGTTCGGCGACCGTCCGCAGCTCGCTAATCGGCTGCGCGGCTCCGCAAATCGCGATGCCACAAACAGCAAAAGTGATCACCGCGCGCATCTGTGCCTGACGAGTGCGTAGCTGCATTATGGTTCGAATCGTCCCAAAGCTATTTGGACGTCTGCTGCCCGCGCAACAAACCGGTCCAGTATAATCCGCTCACAAGTGTCGTGTCTGACTAGGCTCGTCTGAAACTTGGGGCCATCGCATGACGCTATGTTAGAGCGGCCGCCTGAGCGGCGGGGTATCCGGCTCCGCCTGATATCCGGCTCAGCCTTAAGAAGCGCGCCGCGGTCAGTGCACTCACTACCGCATGGCGGCGCGTTGAACCAGATGATTGAGCGTGTCTCCAATGTAAACCGTTCCGTCGGGCCCAACGCATATGCCATGCGGCCGATTCAGGCGGACTTCATCGTCGCGTTCAGCCTCCTCGGCCGCGTCGGGACGCGTGCCCGCGATCGTTGAGATTATTCCAGATCGCAGGTCAATCCGCCGAATGGCATGATTCTCGGTGTCGGCGACAAACAGGCTTTCACCCGGTCCCAGTGCAATTCCTTTCGGTCCATTGAACTTGGCGGTTCGCGCCGGTCCGCCGTCGCCGGCAAACCCCGCCTCACCCGTCCCTGCGACGTGATGCAGTGTGCCGGCTCGCAAATCCATTCGCCAAATGCTGTGGCCTTCGCGCAAGGCGATCCACAGGTTATTTCCGTCGACGCATAGTGCTCGCGGGCCTAGGATCGGATTGCCCCGTGCGGCCTGTCCATCCCGTGGAAGTTTTCGCTCACCACTGCCGGCAATCGACTCGATGACTCCAGTTCTCCTATCGATTCGTCGTATCCGATGATTGCCGATGTCGGCGACATACAGGCCGTCGTTTTCATCGAGCGCAATACTATGTGGCTGGTTCAACATGGCCTCTGTAGCCAGTCCTCCGTCGCCTGAAAAGCCTCGACGCCCATTTCCGGCGACCGTTGTGATCGTGTTCGTTTTGCGGTCAATGCGCCGGATTATGTGATTTTGCATTTCGACGATGTACATGTTTCCGTCACGGTCGAAGCGGACCTCGTAGGGCTCGTTGAACTCCGCGTCGATGGCCAGTCCTCCGTCGCCCGAATAGCCTTTTCGCCTGCAGCCTGCCACTGTTGACAAATCTCCAGTTGCAAGATCAAGCCGGCGAACGCGATGGTGCCGTACCTCGGTGATGTACAAGGCGCCGTCCGGACCTATCTCGACTCCAAACGGATCGCCAATGTTGATGAGTCGCGCGGGCCCGCGATCTCCGTTGTTTTCGGGCACCCCGGTTCCGGCGACCGAATCAACGACGAATTTCTCGGCAGCCGCCGCCGAATAGGTGAGCTCGAAGATTATGCAGATCCAGAACGCGCGTTTCATGGCGTAAATTCCGATCGTGAGGCGATATGTGAAAACGGTCGATGTAATCCATGCAGTCCCCGGCAGCAAGATACTCTTGGCCACAGTCAACAGCCATCAACCGCCTTCAGCATCCGTTTGAGTGCAAATTTGCGATAGCTTTCGAGCGCGAGTACTTCGATTTCTTTCCAATCCTGGTGCTCTTCGACGTCGAGGTCGATCCAGCCGTTGTGTCCGGTGTAGGGCGAAATGCGGTACCGGGCGTCTTTGATGAGCGCTGCCTGGCGCTTGGCTCCGACCCAGAACGACAGGTTCATCCGGCCGGTGTAATAGTGCGTGCTGACGAAAGTTTTCTTTCCGGCCCGCCAGACCGGCGCGCCGAACTGCGTGCCCGGTTCCGTTTCCGGCAGGGCCGAGCAAATGGCATCAAGTTTCTTCAAGACCATCGTAGCGCGCTTGCCCTTGAACGGATCAATTTCCTCGGGACGAAATTTACGCGTCGGAGGCTTGACGCGGAAGTTCTTGTCGATGGCGTTCACGAGTTCAGCAGGCGCTACGATTTCGTACGCGTCCCTCACATGCTCGCGAATCGTCTCCCAGGCGAGCCCTTTATCGAGCTCGACGCCCAGCCAGCCCTTGGGGCCGCAATAGGGCGGCACAAAGTAGGCGTCCGGTCGCATCTTGGTGAAAACGGCCTGTGCGCCTCGCGGAGCAATCAGATTTAAAGCGACCCGCCCGTCGCCGTGATGGTTGATGGTGTAGCTCGCAAAGATCTTGCCGCGAACTCGATAGGTCGGAGCGCCGTGCGAGACGAATTCCTCAGTTTCCGGAAAGCTTTCCATGATGTCGCGCACGGTATCACTGATCGTCCTGTGAGTTTTTGCCATCTTAGAACTTTTTGGAAACGATCCGGCACGAATTTGCGCCGTGTCGGCTCTCGCACGAGTTGCTACAGTATACCGACGGTGGGTCACTTCGGCCGGTGCGGGGCCGTTTTCTTTACCGCAAGGAGACGATCGTGAGTAACGGGTCGGACAAGGGCGCAATTGTCATAGCGGTCGGACTGCTCCTCTTGATTTTCTTGTTGATATTGGGCGCCGCAGCCTATTTCGCGATTGGTCGCCAGCAATCGGCGCTGGTAATGCAAGCCGAGCGAGCTCGCGCGGCTGCAGTCGAAGCTAGAATGATGGCGGAAAACGCTCGCGCCCAAGCAGAAACCGCGATCGCCCGGCGCATCGCTTCGAATGACCAACCATCGCTAGCCGCAGAAGACGATTCGATAAGCTCCGCCGTCGAAACAATACTCCGCGCTCAGGAAGAAGCCTGGAATCGGGGCGACGTAGACGCATTCATGGAGCACTACTGGAAGTCGGACGACCTCACGTTCAGCTCCGGCGGCAAGACAACCCGCGGATGGGAGGCCACATTGAATCGATACCGTGAGCGATATCCTACGCGGGAACAGATGGGCCAACTTACATTGAGCGGACTCGAAATCACGCCGCTGGGCGAGTCCGCGGCGCTGGTGCTCGGACAATGGAGCCTCGAGCGCGAAAGTGAACCTGTGTCCGGCAACTTTTCACTGGTCGTGCGCAAAATCGACGGCCGCTGGCTGATCGTTCACGATCATACGTCGCAAAAGACGGATTAACCCGGCGCTCTGTAATCAAAGACCCCGCGGCTCTCGTCATAGCGAATCTTCGCGACATTCGTTTCGAGCCAGCGGATATCGAAAACGAACCGTGCTCCGCGAGGTTTGGCCCCAACGCCAATCCACTCAATCCTTCCTTTCGATACATTCCTGTCCCGTCCGACGTGCAAAACGCTGTGTATTAGATTCTGTGGGCCGCCACGGGCGTCGTAGACTTAAAGCGTGACAATCGAGGCTGTTTTTTGCGGTCCGAAGATTGCCACCACCATCCGTTCCAACGAGGAGCCCGCGCGTGATCGAAGTCGATGATTTTCATAAGGCGTTCGCCGACCACGTTGCCATCCGAGGAATTTCGTTTCGCGTCGCGCCGGGCGAGATACTGGGCATTATCGGGCCCAACGGTGCAGGAAAGACAACCACGATGCGGGCGATCTCCGGCATCATACCGGCCAGCCGAGGTCGCTTGTCGATCGCCGGCTTTGATATTGCCGCCGAGCCAATTGCCGCCAAGTCGCGTCTCGCATTCCTGCCCGACGAGCCGCCGTTGTTTCAGGACCTGACCGTCGAGGAGCACTTGAGCTTCTACGCGAGCGTTTACCGCGTGAGCGATGCTCATAGGAAGGCCGCCACGTTGCTCGACGAATTTGAGTTAACATCGAAACTTCGCACGCCGGCCAGCAATCTTTCGCGCGGTATGCGACAAAAGCTTGCGATATGCTGCGCCTACTTGCACGATCCCCAGGCGGTTCTCTTCGACGAGCCTCTCACAGGTCTCGATCCGCAAGGGATCCGCGTACTCAAACGGTCGCTGAATGAGCGCGCGGAACAGGGTGCCGCCGTGATGGTCAGCTCTCACTTGTTGGCGATGGTTGAGGACTTGTGTACGCACGTCTTGATCCTTGCGGGCGGCGTGCAGCGATTCTTCGGACCGATCGACGAGCTGCGCACCAGCTTTGATCATGTAAATGCAGCCGCAAGGCTGGAGGACATGTATTTCGCGGCCACATCACCATGACATCGATCGACTTCCATCCGGCGATTATTCAGCTATTGCGGCTCCAGAGTCGCGGCCGTCGTCGTCGCATGTGGCAAAGGATGTGCCAGCCGCGGCGCCTGGCGCTTTCTGCAGTCGCCTGCGTGCTGGCTGTCGTTTGGCTAGGCAACGCGGCACTCACTGTCTGGCTGCGCGAAGCGGCCTCCACAGAAACACTGCGCGGGTTATTGTCGTTGGGACTGGTGCTCTACGCAGCGTGGCATCTGGCGAAGGCGGCCTTCTTTCGCCCCGAAAGCCCGTTTGATTG
>DASXWB010000747.1:0-3659 GCA_036503915.1 Lacipirellulaceae bacterium
ATTGGCCCCCTCGGGCGCTGTAGGTCGGATCACTCGCGGGCACACGTTCTCGCATCAACCGCAAGCGGTCTGGGCCTTGTGAAACGGCGAGCCAGTGACGATTCTTACGAAAGGATACTGGAATGCCGTTCTATCCAACGTTGAAACGAGAAGAACCGGCCATTCAGCGGCGCGCAGCGGAAGGCGTGCTGCGGCTAAAATCGCAACTTTTGGCCGAGGTCCCGCCGCGCACGGTCGACTCCACTCTGCTGCTGGGTACATGGAATATCCGCGAATTCGATTCGCCCAAATACGGCGATCGACTAAGAGAGTCGTACTTCTACATTGCGGAAGTTGTATCACGTTTCGACCTGATTGCGATCCAAGAGGTCCGCGGCGATCTCAAGGCCCTGAAGCGTCTGATTTCGATTCTGGGTGATCAGTATTGGGACTACCTCGTTACGGACATCACGCTCGGACGTTCGGGAAACGACGAGCGATTGGCGTTCGTTTACGACACTAGGAAGGTGCGGTTCGAAGGGCTCGCTGGTGAGCTGGTGATTCCGGTGAAGCAAAAGGATGAAATGGTGATTCAATTTGCGCGCACCCCGTACATCGCCGGTTTTCGCTCGGCCTGGACGCGGTTCAATTTATGCACAGTGCACATTTATTACGGCACGAGCAAGCCGCTCGACCCGCGGCGGCTCAAGGAGATCGAGGACCTGGCCGAGATGCTCAAGGGCATGGCCGAGAAGTCGGCCGAAAACTACATCGTGCTCGGCGACTTCAACATCTTCCAACGCGGCGACGCGACACTGCACGCCCTTGAACGGGGCGGATTCCGCGTGCCCGACGAGTTGCGCGAGCTTCCCGGTTCGAACGTCAAGCAGGACAAGCACTACGATCAGATCGCCACGCTGGTTCAAACCACGCGCTTCGGAACGACCAGCCGGGCCGGCATTTTCGATTTCTATAAGTCGGTTTATCGAAACATCGATGAAGAAGCGTACGCTGCCGAGATGAAGGAGCAGAAGGTCAAGGAATCCTATCAGCAGTGGCGCACCTACCAGATGTCGGACCACCTGGTGATGTGGCTGGAGCTGAAAACCGATTTTGGCACGGAATACCTCAACGAGCTGCTGGAAAACTCGGCGACGAACGTGGCCTTCGGCCAGCCGATCCCAGAAGAACCATCGCGCGGCCCAAAAAAATCTGCGGGGCCCAAGCGAAAAACGGCGAGACGCAAAAAGTCGGCTCGGAAAAAGAAGCGCAGGTCAACGAAAACTTGACCGCACTTTCTATTCCCTTGCGGTAGCGCGAGCCTAATCTCAGGGCCTCAACTCGGGCGCCTCGCCAGGGGCGAGGGTTTGGTGGCAGTTGTTACAGGCCTGGACGACGCCGCGGTAAGCTTGTTGCGCTGCGTTCCATTGCTGCCCCTTGGCGGCATCGGCCAAGGCGGTCCCGGCGCGCTGCATCGCTGCAGCACCGCGCAGGACTTCCGCTTGCGCATCGGGCACGCGCCGCAGCGCCACGAGGTTGGCGATTTCCGCCGCCTGCAGTCCACTGGCCTCGACGTCGCTCCACTGCTCTGCGTTTGCCGGTTGTTGTGCCATGTTCTTTTTCATGCTCTTGAACAACGGCCCGTTGAAAAGCCGCATCAGGCCGGGCACGTCGACGACCGGAGTTGGCGGCTGACCTTGCCCGGCGCCCCCCGGTTGCGCCGGTTGCGCCGGTTGCGCCAACTGAACCACCTCAACTGGCTGGGCCGGAGCCGGTTGGACCACGACCGGCTGCGCAGGCACCGGCTCGATCACAACTTGCGCCGACGTTGTGTCGCTGACAAAAGCGATGACGGTCCCGAGCAGGGCCATCGAGAGGCAGCAAATTGCACCCACCACGTGCGGGGATTTCGTTACCCGTAGCATGATCGGCACTCCCTTCTCCCCCAGACCATGCGGCAAGGTGCCCCAGCCCGCCAACTCTCCGGTCGATGGGGCAAATGATGTGCCGGCCAATGGCACTCCGCGCGCCACTTTGGCGTCGACACGGAAATATCCAGACGCGTTTTCATCGGGTTTCGCCCCAGATGTCCAAAACTCCCCCACACTGGTTTTTGGACATCTGATCCTAAGTGGCCGCCGCTCACGATGCGGCAGGCGTGCGCGCAGCAGAAGCGCGGCGCCTGGAAGTTCTCACAAGCGTTCTCTTGGTCGGTTATTTGCCGCGAGCGCAACGGCAGCTGGGCTCATGCGGTCATTCAGGCGTGATTATAGTATAGTGTACATGCGCACACAATAGGAAAATTGGCCACACGCGACGGAGTGAGGCTGCGGGATGGCGGATGCGGGGGCGGGGAAGGCATTGCCGCGGGGTGCCACTCGCCTCGGCAAACGTCCTGCGCGCCATTGAAGTAAGCGATCGCTGCCGCCTCTTAACTGATACATTCCGGACAGCCCGCATGAAGATATCAGCAATCGCGGCCTGCCGGTGCGCCTGAGGCGTGGTCGGTGTCCCTCGCATAACGTAGCTTTTCCTACGCTCGCGAGCGCGGCGCGTGATTGGTAGCGATCACAAAAACTGGAACCTTGGGGTGTGTGAGATGAACCTTCTTTTGGCCACTCGGCGTGTTGATGTAAACCAGTTTCTCGAGGGCCTGTCCAACGGCGACCCCGTTGCCTGGGGGATTCTCATCGTATGCGGTGGGCTCAGCCTGTTTGGACTGTACCAGAAATTCCGGTCGTTTTGACAAGCGATCCGCGGTTCGGCATGCGGCCCGCGCTCGCCGAAATTGAAGTGTTTGCGCTCAATCGCCCAATTACAGAGGACTTCCGATGAACAGCGAACTGACCGATGGATCGTTTGCCGACTTCGCCGCGAACAAATTCGAATTTCGCGACACGCGCCTGTTCGCGAAGTACCTCATGGGGGCAATCGCTGGTCTGGGACTGTTTGGTGCCGTTTCGCTCTTCCGGCAGGCCAATCATGGCTCACCCATGTTTTTAATCGCGGCCGGCGCGGCGCTTGTCGCCACGCTCGTCGGCCTGGCAATTGTTTACTTCGCGTTCGGCCAACCGGTGCTGCTGCGGCAAACCGCCACTGGGATCGAGCGTGTCGCCGGCACGAAGCAACAACGCATTTCGTTCGAGGATCTTTCGGCCTTCCGCGCGAAATGGACCGACGTGCTCCGCAACGGCGTGTATTCGTACACCCAAGTGCGGCTTGCGTTCAGCTCTCAGGATCCGGCGGCCCCGGTCATTACGTACGATGCCACCGCGGACTTCGAAACGCTGAAGTATCAGCAGCTCCAGGAATTCCAAGACGTAATGGCCGGCATCCTGGCCGAGCGGATGCTCGAAGCGATCGAGCGCGACGGCCGGGTGCAATGGACGTCCAAGCTGGCACTACGGCCGGATGGCTTGGATATCACGAAAAAATCGGGGGCCGCGCCGGAGTTGGTTGGCTTCGATCGGGTCAGCCAATGGAAAATTGACCAGGGCCTGTTCAAGCTGGGCGTCGACGATAGCAACCGTCCGGTTCTCACCGAGGACGTCAGCGAGTGGAATTTTTATCCCGGCCTGTCGCTGTTCCTACGGCTGTGCGATTCGCCAGGCAGCCAGTCGGCAATCAACGCCGAATCGTATGTGAACGTTGGCTGAATGAGCGTGCGAAGAAGCGAATTC
>DASXWB010000748.1:0-13810 GCA_036503915.1 Lacipirellulaceae bacterium
ATGACCGCCTGCATGAGAAAGCTGCTGGTCATCCTCAACGCGATGGTCCGCAACAACCAACCATGGAGAACAACATGCCCAAAAGAAAGCGCCGACAGAAACCTTCAACCCACTTGAAAATCAACACAGCCGCTGCAGCGCCTCGTTAGGCCGTTATGGGCATTCACGTTGGTACCCCACCGACGCTGACCAATCGAAAACGTATCGCACCCCGTTACATCGCTGTTTTTACTTGTCCAATAGTTGGCGCAAGTTGTAGTACAAATCCGAAACGTAAATGTCCCTGTGGGCGTTAATTATACAGCGTGCGCACAGCGCCTTGCCCGTAAGCGCATAGTGATCGCATCCTGCCCATTGGCAGATGGCGTCGGATGTTCCGGTGACACGTTGCATGTCTGTTGCCGCAGCATCAAGAATGCGTTCCGCTTCGCGATTGGCGTCCCGTAGCGCAGCATCGAGCAGAACGCGGTATTTGCCCGATGCATTTTGTCGGCACCAATCCTTCCAGAATGCCGTGTCAGGTGCGTGCCTATCCCATTCGGGAGTTTCGGGAATCTGAGGTGTGCGGGATTCAATGTGACAGACGAATTCGTCGGGAAGCATGACGCTGTGGTCTCGGACGTGCGCTGCAGGTCAGCGTCGAAGTCTGCGACAAATTCTTGTGGCGGATAACGGTCGGCGTCACGTAGCGACGAAATCCAGTATCCGACGAGCCTCATGATGCACGGTCTGAATGCCTAACAAACATTCTACAGGAAGGGATTCTGTATAACGCGTCTATGATTCTGTATAAGCTGCGTAGAATCGTCAACCAAATCGCGATTGCAGGTGACTGGGCCGGTACACCCGTAAAGCAACTTCGCTAGCAGCGATAGTCCGCGCCACAAGGGTTTCGCTTCCAGCGCCTCGCAAAGCCAGTGGCACGCGCGCGCCAAGATCACTTTCCGGCTGCATTTCGCCGTTTTTTTGGGATCAATTCGATAAGTGTACGCAGAGTGCGGTTGACCGAGTCGGCATCAGGAAAGTATTCTCGCACGTCCGGCGCTAGCATGACCGCGCCTTCGTCGAGCTTGAATTGTTGAACTACGGTTCCTCCATCGCTCTTATGAATTTTGACGGTGTGGCCGCGCTGACACTGGCGGGCATGTTTCCCGCGCGTACCGCCGGAAAAGTCATATTCGGGCAGCATTTCATCACGTGCCGATTTTTTGTTACGCTTGCTCATAGCACCGCCTAGGCGCACGACTATGGGATATAGGTAATTGCGTGGATCCGGCCTTGGTTAGACGGCTCCGAAGCGCACTAAGATTTAGCTTTTGTGTGCTTTGTTGCTGCTCGTTCATCGCGGCCGTGCAGTTGGCGAGATAGACATCTACTTCTGCCTGATTATCCAAGTAATATGCCAGGACCTTGTGCACAAGTGAGAGACTCAAGGTCGGATAGCGCGATGCTAACATTTCCGCCGATTCGCCATCGTTGTAGCGCTGCAGCAGATGGTAGAGACCAATACGATGCCCCTCAATTTGGATTTCGCCGTCGGGCAACTGCGTGAGAAATTCAGGAAATTGCATGGGACAACGCCTCGCCACACGGAGACTCGACTACGAATCAATTCTAGTTGGCGGCGCTAAAGCCGCCAACCATCACTCTTCTTCATCCTCAAGCAGCTCGTCGGGTGTGCGCTCCCATTTGAGACCGGAAGAATTGAGAATGTCGGCGGCAACCAGTTGTTGGGACTGCAGGAAGCGATCGGTTTCCATGATTTGGCGGCCGGGCCAGATGGCCGCTTCGGCGAGATAGGCATTGCGCAGTTCGTCCGGCGGCATTGCGTGCTCGACCAGCCGGACGACATAGGCGGTCGAGCGGTCGTGGTTCATTACGGCGGCGACCTCGCCGACCTTCATTTGGAAGACCTTGTCCATGAACGCGGGCCCGGCCGCGACAATGCCGTCGGGCTCGCTCAAGCGGAAGGGCTCCATGGTGCGCGTGGCGTAGGCAATCTCACCGCCGGTGTACATCGCGAAGGGATCCGTGCGGACGACTTCACCCACGACGCCGCCGGGAGAGAAGAATTCGGCGAGCGGCGTGCCTGCCGCCTGCGCTTTCTTGGCCTCGTCGGCCGTGAACTTCTCGGCCAGCTCGGCCGCCTTTTGAAGCTTCCAGGCGCGCACGACGTTATTTTTCACTTCGGCCAGCTCGGGCACGCGTCCCTTTTTGTCGCTTGTTTTCATGGCGACGTATCGATTGGCCGTCTGCGAGTCTTTTCCAGTCACCGGCTGATAGAGATCAAGGTCTTTGCTGCCGAAGAAAAGATCGGAAAGCGGAGCACTGCTTTCCTCGTTGATGGATTTGCCGACCGGCGAGGCGCGGAGCTCGAAGTATGGAATTGGGCCGGTCTTTCCGGACTTTAGCCCGCGTTTTTCCGCGAGCGGAGCGAGATCGGCCAGGGCGGCTGGCGGGGCCGGCGCTGCGCGCTCTTCCGCTTCGGCCGCGAGCGCGGCGCTGAAATACGTGGTCCATTGGGTATTGAGCTCCGAATGGACCTGACCGATCAGCGCATCGAGTTGCTCAGGCACCCGGGAGATGGCCAGTCGGCGGCGGATTTCATCACGAACTTCGTCGAGCGTTTGGTATTCGACTGGCTTGGCGTCGGCCGTAGTCTCAGCGGAACTCGCTTCGATTTCGCCGGCCGGCGCGGCCTGGTCGCCGGTCGTTGGTTGTTCGGCGTTGTTCGTTGAATCCGCAGATTGCGCGACATCGGCGGATGCCGCGGAACTCGCCGCGGCGTCTTGCGCGGGGGCGTCGGCGGGCGACGTTTCATTGCCGGATTGTTGGAGCAAGGCTGCCAAACCAATCAAGCCGGCCGGCACTGGATTGAAAGATTGGTCGCTATCTGCCGGAGCGGCATCGGATCCGTCCGCACCATCAGAAGCCGGCTGTTGCGAGTTCTGCGACGCGTCGGAGTTGGTGTCGTTGGACTCAGAGTCAGGCAGCGTGTTGTCGCCGTTTTGCGCGGGCTCGACAGTTTCGGATGTCGGCTCGCTCTCACTGGTTGACGACTCGGCTGCGTCGGTCCCCGGAACATTGGCTTCATCGGCCGCGGGCGCGTCGCCGGGCTGTTCCGGCACTTCCGGCTCGTCGATCAAGTCGGTGTTGGCTTTAACGAAGTACGGATCCTTGTTGTCTTCGTAATACTTGAAAATTTCCTCTTCCGTAACCTGAGACTCAACCTTGGCGAGAAACTCATCGTAGTTAGCTTCGATGAATTGCACGTCGATCTTGCGCGGGATGCGGAAGCCAGGCGTCGGCGAGGGAAACTCCATCTGGCCGCCGCCGGGAAAAAATTCGAAGTCGGGCATCGGTTCGCGATCCCGATGCTTTTCGAAGAATTCGGCCAGCTCGCCGGGCTTGGGCTCGGGAACGTCGACCAGGAACGACTCGGCCGGAACGGGCGCCGCCTCGATGACCACGCGGTCGTTGACGCGCAGCCAATCGTCGTAGCGCTGCTCGGGCGTGGCGGTGCCGAACGAGTAAAAATGACCGTTCAGGTAGGTGTGGGCAAGCATCTCCTCGCGGAGGGCGTCGAGGACGTATTGCACTGGGATGCCGCGCCCGCCGCCCATCTGTTTAAGCATCGCGGACATCCTGTCTGGCGACACGCGTCGGCGACCCAGCTCTTCCAAGTAGGCGACAATGGCGTCGTCGCTGACTTGCATTCCTACTTCCCGGGCCGCATCGGCGAAAAGCTTGGTTTGAACAACCGAGCGTTCCACGCCATCTTCCCGAGTACTGGGGCCGCCGAGTCGAGTAACTCGTAGCTGGAGCGCGTCTGGCTCCACACCGGCCTGTACGGCGGCCATTCCGCCCTCGTACTCGACGTTGCGGAGGAAGGAGTTGAGGATTTGGCGCTGACTGACAAGTTGTTCCAGTTCGTCGTTGGTTAGGCTGCCGCCGTCCCAAGTGACGGCCACATCGTTGGCATCGCGGCGGGATCCACCGTCTGAGGCAACGCGGCCGCCGCCGAGGTAGGCAGCCATGGGATCGAGAACGACGAACACAAACATGATCATGACGCCGAAAATCACCATCAGCGTCTTCATGTACTTACGGAAGATGCGAAAAGGGCTAGCCATGGAAGAGTCTTTTATTGTGCGTTGACTGGCGAACTAAACGCAGGCCGACCAACGGGAGGCCGGGTGAATGGCAAATGTCGACGAAAGATTAAAGTTGCCAATCAAACAACAAAATGGGTCCGCCGAGCCGAGGCGGAGGAAAGCGGGGAGCAGAGAGAAGTGAGCAGAAAGCCGGAAAATTTACTCCCTGCTCCTCGCTCCCTGCTCCCAGCTCGATCGTGCCGCTCGGCTCGCGGCACCTACGAACGCGGGTGCGCACCGTCTTGACATCGGGCCAACGGTGCAAGTAATCATTGACAGCCTGGAATTTGTGGCAAGGTCCGTGATTCTAAGTGGAATCGACGTAAATGCAATCCCAATAGGGAGTGTGGGCGCTAAGTGCGCCGGCGCGCGACGGCTGCGACTCGCCTTGCCGAACGATGTCGCCGGGCAAACAATGGGCGGGCCGTGCCACTTTGCGTCGCTTTGTTTGGTACGCCCGCGGGTAGGGCGCGGTTTTGACGTTTGTTTCGATCATGCGTACTGATTCATTCGCGATGCTTTGGTCGGCGTTGTGGTGGGCCGACTATGGCGGTCGTTCGGTGACAGGAGTCCAAATTCAGGCCGGCAGCATCCAAGGGCTGATAATGAGCGGGGCAAGCGTCCTATTTTTCCTAAACATTGCAAGTTAACTAACGGCGGCGGCATTTGATGGCTAAACGTAAGGCGTCCAAATCGGAATCGGCCAAACCGGGCAATGCCCTGGTGATTGTTGAGTCGCCGGCCAAGGCGCGGACGATCAGCAAATACTTGGGCCGCGGCTTTACGGTCGAGGCGAGCATTGGCCACGTGCGCGATCTGCCCCAAGGCGCCAAGCAAATCCCCGCGGAATATAAGAATGAGCCGTGGTCGAATCTGGGCGTCAACGTTAACGACAATTTCACGCCCATCTACATCATTCCGCCCGGCAAGAGCAAGCAGATCAAACTTCTCAAGGACCGGTTGAAGTCGGCCGACGCGCTGTACCTGGCGACTGACGAGGACCGCGAGGGCGAGGCTATTAGCTGGCACCTGGTGGAGATTCTCAAGCCGAAGGTGCCAGTGCACCGGCTCGTGTTTCATGAGATCACGAAGGACGCGATCCAGCAGGCGCTTGAGTCGCCTCGCAGCGTCGACGATGGCCTCGTGCGTGCGCAAGAGACGCGGCGGATTCTCGATCGGCTTTATGGCTATGAGGTGTCGCCGCTCTTGTGGCGCAAGGTCCGGCCCAAGCTCTCGGCGGGCCGTGTGCAGAGCGTGGCCGTGCGCATGATCGTTGAGCGCGAACGGGAGCGGATGGCGTTTGTTTCCGCCACCTGGTGGGACCTGGTTGGACAGTTCGCCAAGTCGAGCGGGGAGCAGCTGGAGGCGGAGCTTGTTTCCGTGGACGGCCGGCGCGTTCCGGCCGGCAAAGACTTCGATCCGTCAACGGGCAAGCTGAAGAACGCCGAGCTGATGCTGCTGGACGGGCCGGCAGCGGCTGCGCTAGCCGAGCGGATTCGCAACGGCCAGTTCCGCGTCGCGAACGTTGACGACAAGCCATACACATCGAAGCCTTACCCGCCGTTCACCACAAGCACGCTGCAGCAAGAGGCCAACCGCAAGCTTGGTTTCACGGCTCGCCGCACGATGCAGGTGGCCCAGAGTCTGTATGAGAACGGGCACATCACGTACATGCGTACTGACTCGACGAATCTGGCGCAGGTGGCGATTGAGGATGCGCGGCGGCTGGTTGCAGAGGAGTACGGCCAGGAATACTTGCCAGCCGAGATTCGCATTTACAAGTCAAAAGTCAAGAACGCGCAGGAAGCGCACGAGGGCATTCGGCCGGCCGGGCATCCCTTTGAGTTGCCGGGTGCGCTGCGCAACGAGCTGAACGCGGATGAGTTCAAAGTGTTCGACATGATCTGGAAGCGCACCATCGCGAGCCAGATGGCGGACGCGCGCGGCCGGCGGATCACGATCACGATCGAAGGCGACGGCTGCGTGTTTGCGGTGAGCGGCAAGACGATCGATTTTCCAGGCTATTTGCGGGCGTATGTCGAAGGCAGCGATTCGCCGGAGGCCGAGCTGGCCGATCAGGAAACCGTGCTGCCCAATGTGGCGGTCGGCGAGGCGCTGCGCTGCCTGGAGATGACGGCGAAGGAGCACACGACGCAGCCGCCGGGGCGCTACAGCGAAGCATCGCTCACCAAGGCGCTCGAAGAGCGTGGCATTGGCCGGCCAAGCACCTACGCGTCGATCATCGACACGATTCAGAATCGCAACTACGCCTTCAAGAAAGGCGGCGCGCTGGTGCCGACGTGGGTGGCGTTTTCCGTCGTGCAGCTATTGGAGCAGCACCTGGCCAGCCTGGTGGATTATCAGTTCACCGCCCAGATGGAAGATGAGTTGGATGCAATCAGCCGCGGCGAACGCGGGTACATTGACTATTTGAATGCGTTCTACTTCGGCAATGGCGGGAACGGAACGCGAAAGGCACAAGCTAAAAATGGCGGTCCGCCGAAGCTCGGCTTAAAGCCGCAGCTGGAACACAAAGGCGACGAAATCGACGCGCGCGACATCAGCCGCATCTGGATCGGCACGCCGGAGGGGGGCGAACCCGTTTATGTGCGCGTCGGGCGCTATTCGCCGTTCGTCGAGCAAGGCGATCGCACGGCTTCGCTGCCGGAGGAGACTCCGCCTGACGAAGTGACCTTGGACGCAGCGTTGAAATTGCTGGACCAGGCGGCGCAAGGTGACGAGCCGCTGGGCACCGATCCGCTAAGTGGCAAGCCGGTGTATTTGAAAGTCGGCCGGTTCGGGCCGTATGTGCAGCTTGGCACGCCGGACGATGAAGAAAAGCCCAAGAACGCTTCACTGCTCAAGGGCATGGATCCCAAGAACGTGGACTTGGCTACGGCTCTGAAGCTCTTGTCGCTGCCGCGCAATTTGGGCGACCATCCGGAAAAAGGCGAACCGGTGATGGCTTACAACGGCCGATTCGGGCCGTACATCAAGTGCGACACGGAAACGCGCTCGCTGCCAGCCGACATCTCGCCACTCGATGTGACGCTGGAGCAAGCCGTGCACCTGCTCGCTCAGCCGAAGACACACGGCCGCGGACGCGCCGCCAAGCGTGAGCCGCTTAAAGTGTTTGAGACGTCACCCATTACGGGCCAAAACGTGCAGCTTCTCGACGGCCGCTACGGGCCCTACGTGACCGACGGCCAGACGAACGCATCGCTGCCCAAAGGCACCCCCGTTGAAGAATTGACATTCAACGAGGCGCTCGATTTGTTAGCCGCCCGCACGGCGGCAGGCCCGCCGAAACGCAAGAGCGCGCGGCGAAAGACGGCCAAGGCGACGACTGCAACGACGGGCGCGCCGAAGAAATCGGCCACGAAGCGCCGCACGACCAAAGCGGCGGTAAAGTCGTCCAAGAAATAGGCGACCTAGTGGTTTGCCAGTTGTCAGATACGGGTGCCACGGTCGGCTTGTCCAACCGTAACTTTTCACTACTGGGCAGGCCTGCAGCGGTACCCGCGTCGCACCGCTCGCCCGATGCGGCCGGCAAAAGTTTCCGCTGGTGGTGCTATTTGCAGGCAGCACCAAGAAAGGCGTGATGCTGGCCAAACAGCGCGGCGGATGATCGAATCGAAGGCATCAAATATGTGCGAGAGGTCGCCAGAGGGATTCGCAGAAAAAACGAAGACGCTCGCACGACAAGTATCCCGGCGCGTTCTTGTCGAGTCACGAAAGCAACTTGATCTAATTCTCTGCCGGCGTTGCGAAGGTGGGCCGTTCGCTACTTCTCCCCTTCGGCCACAACGTAGGCCACGGCGAAGCTGCGGCAGTGGGAGATCGTGACGTGCATTTTTTCGATGCCGGCGCGGTCCATCACGTCCCGCGCACCACCGCGGATGTGCACCGCCGGGGCGCCGCTCTTGTCGTTGCGGATTTCGATGTCGCGCCAGGCGATGCCGCGGCGCCAGCCCGTGCCGAGGGCCTTTAAGACGGCCTCCTTGGCGGCCCAGCGGCCGGCATAGTGCTGCGTGGCCGCTTTGCGGTTCGAGCAGTACTCGATCTCGTGATCCGTGTAGACACGCGTGATGAAGAGCTCCCCGTGGCGCTCGATCATTTGCGCGATGCGCAGGCATTCCACGATGTCGATGCCGGTACCGAGGATCATAGACGGGAGCGGGAGCAGGGAGCTGAGAGTCAAAAACTGTCGGTGTCGGCCGTGGCTGGACTTGCTTGAAACCGGCGATGCAACCAGGCAACAACGGCAACGGCCGCAGCGACAATGAGCGCCGCGTCGAGCGCCCAGAGCGTGATAACATAACCGGGGCTGGCTTGCTGCGTCGTCAATTCGCGCGTGAGGTATTCCGTCGGCGACCAAGGCGACTCCGGCCGGAACATCGCGATATGCGCCGAGTTGGCCCGGGCCTCATGCCATTGTCGGCGAAAGTAGATGTAGAGCCAAGCGTGTTGAGCGAGGACAGTGACAATTGCGAAAATGACCGTTGTGAGGCGGCTT
The DNA here is from genome assembly GCA_036503915.1 of Lacipirellulaceae bacterium. Taxonomy (GTDB): domain Bacteria; phylum Planctomycetota; class Planctomycetia; order Pirellulales; family Lacipirellulaceae; genus JABDGM01. Next base: position 8,671 of record DASXWB010000748.1, read on the forward strand.
GGCGTGCGGCCGGCGACGCGACCACCCTTCGGGCGGTGCCTCGTCGCAGCTATGGTGGTGAGTGCGGCGCCGAGTGCGGCGCCGACGCCGAGCGATGTCAGACCAAGCGGCGCGTGGCCGGAAAGGTGCAGCATTGCCGCGAGCCAGGCGATTGCCAGTGCGGCGCCTGCACTCGTGATGTACCAGATTAACATGGCGCTGTGCGGTTCACGCCGTTGAGTCCAATGCCTGAGCCAGGTCGGCGATGAGGTCCTCTGCGTTCTCGATGCCGCACGACATGCGGATCATGTTGTCGGGAATGCCGAACCGGCGGCGATCTTCGGGCGTGCATTGATAATAGCTCATCACCAGCGGCTGCTCGATGAGCGATTCGACGCCGCCCAGGCTCGGGGCGATCCGCGGAATGCGCACGGCGTCGACGATGTCGGCGGTAGCCCGCCAATCGGCGTCTTTCACGAGGAACGTCACCAGGCCGCCGAAGCCGCGCATCTGGCGGCGGGCAATGTCGTGATATTTGTGCGACTCGAGGCCCGGATAGTAAACCTTTTCCACGCGCGAATGCGACTGGAGGAACTCGGCCACGCGCTGGCCGTTCTCATTGTGCCGCTGCATCCGCAGCTCGAACGTCTTGAGGCCGCGCGTAAGCAGATAACAGTTTTGCGGGCTGTTGATCGCGCCCATGATGCCGCGCAAGTTTCGGATCGGCTCCATTTTTTCGGCCGAGCCGACCACCACGCCGGCGAGCAGATCGTTGTGGCCGGCCAGGTACTTGGTGACTGAGTGCAGTACGTAATCGACGCCGGCTGCAATCGGCCGCAGGTTGTAAGGCGTGGCCAGCGTGGCATCGATCAGCGTTTCGACGCCATGCTGATTTCCGATTTCGGCAAAGCGGTCCAAATCGACGATGCTGAGGTGTGGATTAGTTGGCGACTCGCTGATGAGGAGCCGCGTCTTGGGCGTGATGGCGGCCTCCATCGCCTCGTAGTCGCATGCCTTGACCTGGCGCGTCGTCACGCCGAAGCGCGACAGATGCTTCGAGCAGAACTCGCGGCTGCGGTGATAACACTCGTCAAAAAAGATCACTTCATCGCCGGCGTTGAGCTTGGCCATGAGCAGGCCGACAATTGCCGCCATGCCGCTGGAGAAAAGCACGGCCGTCTCGCCGCCTTCCAGCGCCGCCAGCTTCCGCTCGGCCACGCGCTCGCCCGGATTGCCGTAGCGGCCGTATTCTTCTCGCGGCTGTTGCTGGTCGATGTAATTGATGACCGACTGCGTGTTGGGAAACGTGTAAGTCGAAGCGCAGAAAATCGGATCGGTGATCGAGTCGCCCGGCTTTTGCCGCGCCTCGCCGCCGTGGACGCTAAGCGTCGAGAACTGCGCCTGACTTTCGCCGGTTTGCGATGGCTCGCGAGGTAACGACTCATCAAGAGGTTTGGTCATTTCACCGGTACTCATTCGTCGAATCCTCCGCTGAACGGAGTCGGCTGGGGCGAAAGTTGTGGGAGCTACGCGTAAGTACCGACGACAGGACCGAGTACGAAGTACTGAGTACAACGTACACAGCACCGAGTACTTGCTAGGCCGGTAATGCGTCTCCGCTTTGCACCATACTCTTCACTTCACGCAGGCATTAACCCGCCTAATCACCGCTACAAAACAAAAAACCGCAGTCCTGAATACCTCAGAATCTGCGGCTGGCTTTGTCGAGTTGTGCAAAAGAACGCGCGACGGATGACTCTGCGACCTAGAACGTCTCCATCCGCGCGACGTTGGCTCTTTAGCAGTTCGGCTGCAAGCGGCCACAAATCCCAGGTGCCCTCAATTCTACTACGCAACCTGCCTCGCCACAAGCAAGCACAAACAGGCCACTTTCTGTGGCGAGACGCCGGATTATGGCAAGCTAGGCAAACCATAGTCAGTCCCAGTTTGGTGACGTACCATAAGGGCAGTTGCATTGCCAAAGCGAGTCGGAAACGGATGGCGAAATGAAGCGCGTTCAGCGGACAGGCGCGATAGTACTGTATATGGCTGCGATCGCGTCTTGGGAGCATGGCGCCCGGCTCGCAATCGCTCAAGAATCTGTCGTCGTCAAGCCGTCCTCTTCCAACGAAGCCGGCAGCGCAAGCGGTTCCGCCGAAGAGATTCTGCGCTGGATCGAGCAGCTCGGCCATGATGCGTACGCAATGCGCAAAGCCGCGGCCAAGAAGCTGCTCGGCGCGGGCGCGGCAGCCCGCGAACCCCTTCTTGCATTGGCCGACGACCCCGATCCGGAAACACGCGCCGCGGCGCGGCGGCTTGTGGCTCTGATTGACCGCTCGGAGTTTCAACGCCGCTTGGAAGCGTTCGCAGCCGATGTCGACGGGCGCCAAGGTCTTACTCTCCCGGGCTGGGATCAATTTCGCGAACGCGCCGGGAGCGACGCCGTGGCTCGCGAGCTCTTTGTGGAAATGCAGCGGCACGAGGGGGCGATTCTCTCCGCCGCATTCGGCGTCGCGGCCAGGCCGGTGAGCCAGATGTGGGAAGAACGGCTTATGCGCTTGGTGCAATGGCAGGTGACGGGAGACAACCGCAACGCGGCTCCGCCGTTGGGCAGTTGCGCGGCGATGCTGTTCCTGGGATCGGTCGAAGGCATCAACGTGTCCGATCGCGGCGCCATGCTGGTTGAGCATTTGATTCAGCGGCCGCCAATTCGCGATTCGCTCCAGATGGGCAACTATCGCCCGGCCGTTCGTCAACTCGTTGTCGGTTGGGTACTCCATTGCCCGAATCAGAATGAAGTGCTGCTTGGCCGGCGAATCTATTTGGCTTCGATCAATGAGCTCAAGGAAGTGCTGCCATTGGCCTTGGCGGTCGCCGGCGGCGAGGGGCAATACGGCTCGGTCCAGCCGGCGACGAAGGCCGCCGCGATCCTGTTGATCGGTCAATTCGGCGGCCCCGAGCACGTGGAACACGTCGAGCCGTTGCTCGACGATTCGACGATCTGCATGCCGCGCGTGTCGCAGGCGCCGGGCCTGGCGGCGAACGTCCAGATTCGCGACGTGGCGATGGTAGTTCTCGCCACATTGACCGAACAGCAGCCCGCCGACTATGGATACCTCCATGCCCGCATGCAGGCGCAGAAAATGTATCAGCTGCAAACGCTGCACGTGGCCAGCGACGAGCTGCGCGAGCAGGCCGCGTTGAAATGGCGGCAATGGCGGGCGAAACACCATCGCGAGCCAATGACCGAAAAAGACAACGCCCTGTAGTCTCGCGCCGCCAGGTGAACGGTGGACTGGCTGTTCGGATCCCGTTAGCTGTTTTGTTCGAATGGTCGGAAGGCGCAGAATTCATGGCATGGATTCAAACGCTCGCGCGCTGGGGAAATCGGGAAACTGCAAAAGCGCTCAAAACTCCCTCCATCTTTTTGAGCGCCTTCGTGTGATGCATGTGGGTTGGATTGGTCATTTTCTTGACGAAACGCAGGCGGTATTGGGCCAGTTTTTTGATTTTTGCACCACTGAAATTTTTTTCTTTTTTCTCGTGGGGCGAAATTCGGCGAATTTCGCCCCAGCGCGCCCGCCCAAGTTGCTTGCCGATTGAGGGTTGGTGTTTTGCGGCGGGGCGAAATTGCCTGAATTTCGCCCCGGGGGTGGGGCAAAATTGCCCTCAGGTGGGGCGTTATTCGTCAGGCACTTCCAGGTGCCGCCTCAGTTGTCCAAAACTCCCCCCACATACTTTTGGACATCTGATGCGATTTCGACACACCAAGCATCAATTTCCGGCCGGCGCGCAACGGTAGCGCAGCGTGGGAGCCACCGGCTGTCAACTCAAGCCGAGCGCATAGGTGGTCATGTGTACATTAGCACAGTTGGTGGCCGAAAACAAGAAGGCAAGCTGTTTTAGAGATAAACCGCAAGAAAAGGCGCGTGCGCGCTCGCACAGAAAAAGTTTGAATCAGGCCACTGAATGTGGTAAGGTCGACGCGGGCGTGCTTCACGCGGGGGAAGTTGTCCCTCGTCCATTCTGCCTTTCCAACGGCGCGCCCGTTAAAGCGAAAAAGGGGTCAGAACCACGCCTGTTCGGCACGGCAGCAGCTACGTCTGTCGAGTGCGAGACAACAGTCGCTTCAAGAGTCCCGTGGTGCAGAACGACGAGCATCTGCTGGCCGTGCTGCGATAATCATAAAGCCGGCCAAGTGGGATCGATCGAGCTGTCCCCCTATTCGAGCCCATCACATGGATGCGTTGGAAGCTTTTCGATGAGTTCTTTTGTAGGAGCTGTATGCCAAAAAAGTTGAGTCAGCGCCGGAGTGGCCTTTCCCTTATCGCGCGTGGTGTTTCACGCTTTAGCAGCCGGCCGACTTGCGAGAACTCCTCGGCCAGGAGCATCAGGATATCGTCAAGGCTTACGAGTCCGACGAGGCACTTGTTTTGTTTCAAAACCGGAAGGCGACGAAATCTGCCGGCCCGCATTGTCAACAGCGCTGATTCGATCGGTGTCCATTCATAAATAACTTTTGGACCAACGGTCATGACTTCTCGCACCGTCGTCATTCTGGGATCGCATCCTTTGGCAAGCACGCGTGACACCAGGTCCCTATCAGTGACTATCCCAACGACTCGCTCATCATCGTTTACGACGACCAATGTCCCTACAGCGCGCTCATGCATGCGCTCGGCTACGTTAGCCACGGACTCATTGGGACGCGCTGTATCAACTTCTCGAATACAAATTCGGCCTACCGACATACCGCCCTCGACTAACTTGAAGTTCAGACAATTCGATTAATTCGTCAAATCTTTGATTCTTTGTGCTGGTAAATGAGCAAATTTCAGGCCCATGTCTGCATAGGATTCAATCAAAGTATTCGAAAGGGACGCGGAAACCGTTCGGATTCGGCTGAGAGTTAGGGGCAAAACACGTTCTCGGCGTTTCCTAGGAGCGAGCGTCGTCCAAATACGTAACGTTGGAACACTCCTAAGTGTGGCCTAGCGGCGCGCATAATGTGTCGTTTCAGCGCGCAGAATAGGATGCGCCATAGCGGATTGGATTTTTTGCGACGATCAGTTAAATGGCCGTCTTGCAACAGTCGTGGCCGTGTTGAATGGGCCCAAAAAAGAGAATTAACGGGGGACGGGAATCATTGATTCGGGCGCTC
>DASXWB010000749.1:0-7566 GCA_036503915.1 Lacipirellulaceae bacterium
TCCACCACGTCGCATAGGTGCTGAATTTGAATCCGCGGCGATACTCGTACTTGTCGACCGCCCGCATCAGGCCCGTGTTTCCTTCCTGGATGAGATCGAGGAAGCTCATGCCGCGGTTGCGATACTTCTTGGCGATCGACACGACGAGGCGGAGGTTGCCCTCGCTGAGGCCGCGCTTCGCCCGCTGATATTCGCTGTAGACCTTTTTGAGGTCCTTGATGCGATTGCGCAGGCTGGAAGGCGTTTCTTGCAGCGCCCGCAAAATATTGCGGAACTCGACCAACAGCGGCTTGCGCTCGGCCTGCGACTTTTTCTCGCGCTTGGCCTGCTCGATTTGGGCCTTCAAGTGATCGATTCGAGCGCTAAACTGCTCGAGCTGGCCGATCATCGGCTCGATCCGCTGCGTGCGCAAGCCCAGTTCTTCGACCAACAGCACGGCGCGACAACGCCGGCGGCTGAGCCGCTTCCAGGCCGCCTTGCGATCATTGGCCTTGTGCGACTTACTCGTGGCGATGCGATAATCGTCGGCGTTGCGCTCCAACAGCCGGTCAAGCGTCGCCAGATTATGCGGCAGCCGGCCGAGAATCTGGTCCTTTTCCAGCCGATCGGTCACGGAGACCTGCACCGTTCGGTCGAACGGCAGCTCGCCGCGGTGCACGCGGTGCAGCACTTTGACGGCGCTGCGAATCACGTAGTCGCAACAAAGCAGCTTGCGGCGGAACGCGGCCCGGGTGATTTCGATTTTGCGCGCCAGGTGAATCTCTTCCTTGCGCGTCAGCAGCGGGATCTCGCCCATCTGCGTGAGATACATCCGCACGGGATCGTCCGACCAGGATTCCCCCTCGCCGGTGAGCAGGCCTTCGGTTTCCAGCTCTTGTCCATCAACCGCCTCCAACGCCTCTTGATCGACGTCGTGCTCCACGAGGGCATCGGTCTCTTCGTCGTCCTCGTCCAGCGGCTTGTCGTCGAGGTCCGTCGCAACGTCGCTGACTACTGTCGTTTCATCATCGAGGTCATGGTCCAATAATGAATCGTACAAGATTTAAACTCCTACCAATTGAGGCCAACGGAATAAGACACCAAACGTGCTCGGGGGATGCCCGGCAGGAAAAGTCTCCGACAATCGGCACGTCGATCTAGCTTCTAGCAAGGACCCGGCTGCAGGCGCCCTGGTAGGTAAGGGCCCCCTGCAAAAAGCACGGACCGGCAAAGCTTGGAACGCCAATCTGGACCACCGACGCACTTGGCGACCGACGGGATGCCGACGCAGACATTCCCCCTCGTTTACTGCGCTAAACAGGCGAATGACAACTAATTCTAACACCGCTCGCTCGAACGTCTCGCTAGGGCTCGACATTTGGTAAAAGATTATGCCGAGGCAAAACACGCGACCCGATAACAAACTCTGCCTGACCGAAACGCTTTACGAATCGCAAACGGTTGTTCGTAACTCGTCCCCTTGCGCCGCGAGAGCGTGATTCACCTCGGCGAGGGACACGACGTAACTCGCAGGGCGAGACAGACGAAGAAAACAAAAGGCAGTACTCCCCAATGCCTTTGCAACAGATCGACCCTGGATACGGCCGCGTCCTTGTGGCAATGGACCCGCAGCAAAACGTTCCAGCCCCCACTTGATAATCAACGAGAGCGCCGACGCCCCACGCGTAACCCGTCCGCGCGGCCTCCCGTCGCGCCGCGTCCATGAACTCTCCGAATGCTGCCCTTCACTCTGGGAGGTAAAGCCTTTCAATTTTAAGCAGCACTGCAACGCGGTCCATAGCCAAGCGGTGAAAAATCCTTACGATGAGCATAAATGGATGCCGAAATCGAGGCACGTCGTTTTGACGACTTCGGCGCCGACCTATTCGTCGCTAGAAATCCTGTATCTTGTTATCTGATAACAGGTTGCGACTCACATTGGTGCTGAAAGAACACCGGCTTGGACGCGCCAATGACGAAATACCTTCTCAACTGTGGCTGCGGCGCGACTTTGCCCGTCGATGTGGGACAAGCGGGCGAACGCGTCGCTTGCTCGTGCGGTGCGGCGCTCGAGGTTCCGCCGCTGCGAAAGCTGCGTCATTTGCCCGTGGCGCCGGTAGCTGTGGAAGAGTCGGCGTCTTGGAATGCGCGGCGTGGGATTGTGGCGGCCCTAATCATCCTGGCGGCGATCCCTGGCCTCGTTGCTCTTTGGAGCCGGCTGACCGAACCGAAGGTCGCGACCTTCGAGCCGGCCGCCTACACGCGCAACGTGGAAGAACGGCTGAAAATGATTACCCCGCTTCAGGCGTGGCAACTATGGGTGCAACATTACCGCCCCATGGGCGACCACGGATTCTTTGAGTTCGTTGATTCGCGAACTGCGGCTATCCAGCAAGAAGTCGCAAAACGGCGTTTTTTGCAGCGAACATTATTGATTACCGCAGCGGTATTCGCCGTCTTCGCCGCCATCGCCGCCTTCTGGCCGCGAGCCCGGGCAAGGCTTCGGCCGTGAGCCCAGCCGAACGGAGACAGGCAGACAAGGAGACAACCAGCGCCCAATAACAGCGAGTCTCCCTGTCTCCTTGTCTTCTTTTTTACTTCCCCGCGTAGCGATTCATCGAGATTTTCTTCTTGATCTCCTCCTTGAGGCGCTGAATCACCGACTGCTTGTCGGTGTTTTCCAGGATTCGCGTCACGACGCGCTTCGGTCCCTGCTGGCCCCAGCTGGCGCCGTGCTCGAAGTAGTATCGGGCGGCCTGCCCCACGATGTACGAGCCATAGCCGGCGGCAGCACCCTGAGGCAATGCTGTGAGCAGCGTGCCCCAGCCGCCGGTGACTGCTTTGAAGAACGATGACGCGTAGCTCACGGCCGCTTCGCTGAGCATGACCCATCCGGCCGCCTTCAAGATCGACGTGATGAGGTCGCGGGCGTTGGCCGTGGTGATTTCGATGCCATAAACCTTGCCGAGCGTTACAACCATGACGGCATCTACCGCCGTGCCGCCGACAACATCGGCCACAGCGAGCGGATTCGACGCCACACCGATCGACTTCATCACCGCGAAGCTCCAGATCGTCGCCGTGGCCTTCTCATTGCGCATGCGTACGCGCAGCGCGCCCATGCGATCGCTTTTGTCGGCAGCGTACATGGCCGCGTTGAGCGCCACGAGCGCCTTGCCTTCCGCCGCGAGAACTTCCAGGATGCGCTCGCGCAGCGCGGCGACATCGGGTTCTGGCTTCCGCCATTCTTGCCGCGTGCGGCCTTCGGCCGATTCGATGTAGTATTCGACCTGGCGCGGATCGGCCTTTGCCGTAACGATGTTCGCCGGGTCGACAATCCCGACCAGCCGCGGGCCGGTGAACACGCTCATCAGCTCCTCCAGCTCCTGCGGCGTGTACAAGTCGGCTTTGTTGAGCACCAGGATGATCGGCTTGTGACTGGCCGCCAGCTCCAGGAGGGCCGAGTACTCCACTTCGTTCAGGTCCGAGTCGGTGACGAATAGCACCAGATCGGCCCGCGCGGCTGCATCGTGAGCCATCGCTGCCCGTTCGGCGCCGTCCACTTCATTGAGGCCGGGAGTGTCGATGAGCACGACCTGCGACTCGGCCAGACCGGGCACGACGTACCCCGCGCCCTCCCATCCGAGATTCCAGACATCCCTGGTCCAGCCGCCGCGCACGTTCACCTCGGCGACCGCAGCGCCCACGAGCGCATTGATCAGCGCCGACTTTCCCGTGCTGATTTCGCCGAAGACGACGATCTCGACTTTGCCGGCTGCCAGCTTCTCGGCCATCGCGTGCAGTTGATCGAGATCACGCTGCAGCGACTCGCGCTCCTGCGGGCTGCAGCGGCGAAAATGCTCGATCGCGCCGCGAATCGAAGCCATCGCGGCTTCGTAGTCGCCGTCAAGGCCTGGCGCGGGAGTATCCTTGTACGTTGTATCCATGTAGTGCAATATCGTTTTTGGATCCGCGCCGCCTGCTATACTGAATCCAGCATGACGGACCAGTTGGAGTAACCGGGATGCTGCCCGACTTTAACGAGGACGGTCTGCTTCCCGAAGGCATCCACCGCGCTACGTTCGAACAATTCGAGAAACGGTTTGTATACTTTGACCGCTCCGACCGGCGCTTTCACATCTTCGCCAAACTGCGGGAATTGTACCACGAGGCCAAGCGATCAGGCATCGTCAAGCGCTTCCTGATTGGCGGCAGCTTCGTGACCGCAAAGGCGGAGCCGAACGATTTCGATTGCATCCTCGTTTTGGACCAGACAGTTATAGACCGCGAACTGCGGCCCATGGAGTATAATTTGGTCGCGCGTCAACGAGCGCGCCGCATTTTTGGCGGCGACGTCATCCCCGTTGTCGAAGGTTCGATTGACTATCACGAATTTCTTGGACTTTTTCAAAGAACTCGTGAGCAACAGCGCATAGGCATTGTGGAGATTGAAATATGAACGAGAACATACACCGAGCTCAGGTCACTACGCGCGCAATGAAGTCAATGATGGCAGCGTTAGAGGATGTCGTTCAGCAGTTGCCGAAGAACCCTAAACTATTTGCATTTCTGTCTGAAGCGCCGCTTGAGGAATTGCGTCGCATGGCCAACGAGCTTGACCAACTATTAGAACCGCTCAAACATACCGCTGCGCCGTCGGCCACACCCCTCGCGTCGGACGCTATTTCGACGCCAGCCGCTCCCGGCCCAATTGAATCAACTTCTTGAGCTGTTCGGGCTGCGTGACTTCGGCCCATTTGCGGCGTGCGAGCTCGGCCAGGCCGCCGGGCGGTGGCTGCATTTCGTTGCGGAAGTATTCGCAGAACACGCGGCCGATCCAGCGCGTCACCACGGCCTGAACCAAGCCTTGAATCGCGCCGCCGGCGATCGTGCCGATGCCCGGCACCGTCTTGAGCAGCGAGCCGATTCCGGCCGCCAGCGCTGGCGCGGCGGCGGATACGCCGACCATCGCAACGAGGTTTTTGCCTAACTGGCCGAGCAGCGTGACGACCGTGTCGACGTCGATCCGCTGTTGGTACACGGCCGCCAGGTCCATTACCATTTTCACCGTGATCGCACTGCCGCCCGCCAGGTCCAAAAGCGGAAACGGGTTGAGCGCCGTCGCCCCGCCGGCCGCCCACATGTATTTGTTGATCACTTCGTCGGCCCGCGCATCGAGCGCCGCCAGCACGCGCTCCTTCGCTTCGTCTACCAGTCCGCGCGATTGAAGCAGCAAATTGGCCAAGAGCAAATCGCGGCCGTCGCGCTCGACAATCGACATCAGCCGCCGCGCGAGCGGACTGATATCCGGCGCCACGTCGACTTCTTCATCTTGTTCCGAACCGTCGGAAAGCACGCGCACGCGGCGCCGTTTCGCTGGACGCGAGCGCACGGCCACGACGTCGGCCACGTTTACGGCCGGCGACGCCTGCTCGCTTATTTGCCCTAACAGCTCATCGCGCTCGGATGCCTCGTACCAATCCTCCTTGTTGAGGCACACGACGATGCGCTTCTCCATGTCAGCCAGCGCCTCAAGCAGCTCGCTTTCGTATGACTTGAGCGGACCGTCCACGACGAACAGCACCAGGTCGGCATTTTTCGCCGCCGCAGCCGACTCGCTGGCTCGCGCTTCGCCGCGCACCTCCGCCAATCCGGGCGTATCCACGAGCACCACGCGATCGCCCGCCGGCCAGGGTATCTCGCTGCGCGTGGTCGTCGTGCCGCCAACCACATTGGTACGAAACATGTTCCGCCCGGCGAGCGCATTGAGCAGCGACGACTTGCCGCTGGAGATCGTGCCGAACGCCACAATCTCGAGCTGCTGCGACCGGCGCTTGGCCTCCAGCTCGGCGATGGATTTGGCGATTTCTGCCCGAACTTCCGGCGACACGCGGTCGCCCCCCACATATTCGCGCCCGGCACCCAGATTTTCGTCAATTTCGGCGTCCTGAGCGGTCGCCGACATTTCGCTGGGACTCATCTTGCGCCGCTCGCGCTCGGCCGACTTCTGCCGCGAATTCCGCAAGATGTGCACGAGAATCGAAATCAACAGGCCACTCAAGAGCAGCGCCCCGATCGAAACAATCGCCACATAGGCGTAAGCCGCCCAGGGACTCACCTGGTGCGCTTGATGAAAGCCGGCAGCCAGTTTCGGCGGCAGCGTCACGAGCACGTACCCGATAACGGCCAATAGCACGACGAGAAAAATGCCGGTGGCAGCACGCGAGTTGGACATGGCGCCATTATAAGCCAGGCCGGAGAGTGGGAGAGGGGGAGGATGGGAGAGGGGCAGTGGGAATAAGATCAGCGCGAGCTCGTGTATTTCTTCCCATCTCCCCCTCTCCCACTCTTCCCTTCTTCGATACAACAGAATACGGATGAAATCACATAGGACGTTCTAACATGAAAGCCGCCTACATCGAAAAGCTCGGTCCCCCCGAAAACATTATCATCGGCGAGCGCCCGACGCCCGAGCCAACCGGCAACCAGGCGCTCGTGCGCGTCGCCGCCGCGGCGCTTAACCCGGTCGATACCTATATCCGCGCGGGCACGGTCAAAATGGACATCCCGCTGCCGTTCGTTGTCGGATGCGATCTGGCGGGCGTCGTGGAGAAGGTTGGCCCGAATGCAAAACGATTCAAGCCCGGTGATCGCGTGTGGGGATCCAATCAGGGTTTGTTGGGACGGCAAGGCACGTTTGCCGAATACGCGGCTGTCGACGAAGATTGGCTCTATCCGGCGCCGGACGGCGTGAGCGATGAAGCGGCCGCCGCCTGCGCGCTGGTCGGCATCACCGCGCATCTTGGTTTGGTGCGCGACGCAAAGCTCAAGGGCGGCGAGACGCTGTTTGTGAACGGCGGCACGGGCGGTGTCGGCTCCATGGTCGTGCAAGTGTCGAAAGCGATCGGTGCGCGCGTCATCACCACGGCCGGCAGCGATGAAAAAGTGAAAGCGTGCCGAGAGCTGGGAGCTGATTTCGCGATTAACTACAAGACCGAAGACGTGAACTCGCGAGTAAAGGAGTTAGCGCCGGAGGGCGTCGACGTGTGGTGGGAAACACTGCGCGAGCCAGATTTCGACCAGGCCGTGCCGCTGCTGGCCGCGCGAGGCCGCATGATCCTGATGGCTGGCCGTGACGCCCGGCCGCCGTTCCCGGTCGGCCCGTTTTACGTGAAGGGCTGTAGCCTCTACGGCTTCGCGATGTTCAACGCCACGCCGGACGAACAGCGGGCCGCCGCCGAAGATATCAACCGCTGGCTCGCCGCTGGTAAAATCAAGCCGCGCATCGACCGAATCATGCGGCTCGACGAAGCGGCCGCCGCCCATCGCTTGCAAGAAGAGAACACCATAGGAAAGGCCGGCACACTGGCCGGCAAGATCGTGATCAAGCCATAATTGATTCACCACAGAGGCACAGAGGACACAGAGCAATTCAATTACACTCGTCTCCGTGCTACTAACAGTTCGAGTTTTTGTATCGTGCGTAAATTTTCAGGCTGCGATTTGCATTAGTTTGTTGGCATTGGCGGAGCGTGCGGCGAGCAAGGCGGTAATGACTTCTCGCCCATAGGTGCTAACCATATAGCG
>DASXWB010000750.1:0-1931 GCA_036503915.1 Lacipirellulaceae bacterium
CCGGGGCATTCGCCCCCGCAATTGGAACCAGATCATTCAATCCGCCAAGCAGGCCTTGCTACAACTCACCAGTGAAGATGTTGAAAACTCATTCTTGCACTGTGGATACGAGACTACGTAAAAAAGAAACTTGCTCTAGTATGCGGCAACCCAGTAGACGGGCTGACTAACGACCTGGGCAGCCGGCCGCTCTTTGATATCGACGGATTGGAAATACTTGGGGAATCCGACAAACATCGCCAGCGGCTGCTGCTGATGGCGCAGCCTCGTGGTGACCGTTCCCGGCGCAACTTTTAACGGCAGCTCCGCTCCTGCCAGCACAAGATGCTGCTCGCCATTGACGACAACCCATTCGTCATGGTTGGTGCGATTGCGAATTAAGAAGTCGGCCTTTTCTGGTACGGTGCTGGTGAGCGCCCGATTGAACTCCGTTCGTGCCGGCTGGCTGTTCGTGTCGAAGCGCCAATGATAGCCGCCGCTCTCGTTTCGGGCGGCTAATTGGTTGAGAATTGTGCCTTGTTCGCCCTGCTGCGCACCCATGTCATGGATCGTGTCTTTCAATCGCTTGACTTCGTCTTCAAGCGCCGCTATCCGCGAAGTTTGCGAGTCGGGCACTGGTTGCACCGCTTCCAGGTCGTCGTCTTGGCCACTTGCCCGATGTGCCAGACCGTCGAGCTTTTCGTTTAGTGTTTGAAACTCGGTTTCAAAACGCTGCTGTATTTTTTGTTCGAGGGCATCCAGATCGGCTTGAGTTAATTGCCGAGTCGCGGCGGAGCCTGTCGTCTCTTGGTCCTGCTCGAGTTGGCCAAAGGCAATCCCCTGGAGCATTACAAATCCAGCACAGATCAATGCGAATTGGCGAGTCATGTGCTTCCCCTTTTGAAAAAGTGTGTGGCGTAGAGGAAGCAAGTTTTATACCAGTAAGAGGCAGCGCGCTCAAGTAAGGGGCGCACGTCGTAAATACGTTTTGCAAGACGCAAGCGAAGGTTTGCGCGATAGGCAACGCGAGGTGACTACGTGTTTTTGGGCGCGGCGGCGGTGGCGCGGCGGTAGAGGAGCTGGATGAATTCGGCGAGGAGGGTGGCTTCGCCGGTTTCGAGGATGATGCTGATTTGGCGCCACAGTTCGCGGCGGCCGTTCATGGCCTCGGCGGCGGCCAGAACGCCGGCCTCGGTGAGCTGGCCGCCCGTGCCGAAGCGGCTGTAAAGCTCATTGAAGTCGGCATCCGTCCAGCGATCAAAGATGTCACCATGCGCGGCGACGACGCTTTCCACCAGCATGTTCGTGGCGCGATCGAATCGCTGCCGCGCGGTTTGACCGGGCTGGTGGAACAGCTCGTCGACTTCCACGCCTAGTCCAGCGGCCAGCTTCGTGAGCGTGCGGGCGTGTGGATTGTTGAGCCCGCGCGCCAGACCGCGCACCGTGCGCTCGTCGAGACCGCTGGCGCGGACGACGTCGTCAAACGTCAGGCCGTGGCGGGCCATCAAGCGCCGCAGGTTGACTGCGATGGCGCTTGCGCTGCCGCCGGGCGTCGATTTGGACAGGGAGATCATGCGAGTCGCTCGTTATCTCCGCGCATCGAGACCGAACTTTTTTGAACAGGAGGAAACAGAGGTAGCAAAGCTGAGATTCCAAACTTCTGCTGTGGGAGGCGTCTCCGACGCCGATGCCGTTTTCAATAATCGCACGAAATCGGCGTCGGAGACGCCTCCCACAACTACCGTGCTCAGGTGCTCAGCCGAGATAATCAAACCCTGATGCCTCTACGTCCTCAATAAAATTTGTATGTACAGACGTATACTACACGGCAAATCGGCTGTCAAGGGGTGTCGAATAGTGGCGGCGGGCTGAAAAGACAGCTAAAATCGCAGCGTCCACGAGTTGTCGCGTCGAATCAAGCTGTTGTCGGAAGGAATTTCGTCCATGACTCA
>DASXWB010000751.1:0-3056 GCA_036503915.1 Lacipirellulaceae bacterium
CGTCTGCATGCCAAATTCGACGGAGACGTAGCTATCGTCGCCGGACTCGAGGCCAGCGCCGAGGTCACAGACTTCGGCTACAGAACCACGAGGTCTCGCCACTAACTCCTGGAGCAAATCCAGCACGTCATCCGGCACACAATCCGGCCGCGTGCCGATTACCAGTCCCACAACCTGAGGGTGTGAAAGGGCCTCGTCATAAACTGTCCGCAACCGTTCTACGGGCGCATAGGTGTTGGTCGCCGGCTGAAAATACGCCAGGAAGTCGTGGCAGTTGCGGTAGCGCAGCCGCATCCGCGCGATGCTCTGGTCGATCTGCCCACGAATGCCGGCCCGCGGCAGCCGCCGGCTCGGGCTGAAACTGCGGTTATCGCAGAATGTGCACCCGCCGGTGGCCACGGTGCCGTCCACGTTGGGGCACGTAAAGCCGGCGTCGATACTGACCTTCTGCACGCGCCGGCCAAACCGCTGCCGCAAGGCGAAGTTGCATGCGAAATAACGAAGCCCGGCCTCGCGCCAAGCTAGTCGCGAGTCGCCTGCCTGCCGTTCACCCGCCGTAAGTGGTTTGGTTGACGCCAATTCGGTCACTACGTACAGTGTTTCTAGGGCCAAACGTCCTCTCACCACGCCATCATAAATCCCTTTTTCCGGCACCTGCAATAGAGAGAGGCATCATGTACGGAGAGCTTATCCCGCTCGGGGGCGGAGATCCTATTCCCCTGCCCGACCCAAAACGTAAGCGGCAGCTGCTTATCGGCCGCCGCGAGAGCTGCGATATCATCCTCCGATTTGCCAATGTCTCGGCGCACCACTGCCAGCTCACCAATGAAGGCGGCTACTGGTACGTTCGCGACAACAGTAAGAACGGCGTGAAGATCAACGACGCCCGCATCGAAAAAGACCAGCCCCGGCGGCTCGACCCGGGCGACATCGTCGCGATCGCCAAACACAAATACCGCGTGGAATACGACCCGGCCGAGCTGGGCGCGATCGGCCCGCCGCCGGCCGACGATATCTCCCAGGAAATCCTGCGCGAATCGCTCCTGTCGCGCGCGGGACTCGATCACCGGCATATCGGACGCGATCGGATCGGGCGCGAACCGAGTGCGCCGAAGCGCTACGACCCCACGAACATGAAAGCGGGCCAGATCGAGCTGCCCGACGAGCCCGTATAATTCGAAAGTACCTCGGCGAATTTGAACAGGAGGATGCAGAGAGCGCAGAGTTCGGCTTTTACCCAACTCTGCTTCTTCGGCGACCTCCTGTTCGTATTATCGTAATTGTCGTTTTAATTGCCAGTGGCATCGAAGAAGCGCAAGGTTCGAACGGATTTTCGCAAGAACCGGGAGGCCCGCGGTCGCGACAAGAAGGTCAGTCACGACTTGGAGAATCCGGTCGACGCGCCGATGCGCGAGCGGGTAAGCGGCAAAGGCGACATCTCGCGACGGCGGACTGTTGCGGGGGCCGAAATCGTCGAGGATGAGGGCGGCACGCATGTGTTGCTCAACATCGACCGCGCAACGTCGCGGTTGGGACGAGTGCTTCGCGTGCAAGGTTTGATCAGCATCGTCCGCGACGCGAGCGGCGCGGTGTTTCAGTGCGCAACGCGGCGACTTTTGAAAACGCTGGCGACCGACCAGCGGCATGTCGTGGCTGCCGGCGATGTCGTCTGGTTTCGCCCCGAGGGGGAAGAGGAAGGCGTCATCGAGCGCGTCGAGCCGCGCCATGGCGTGGTAAGCCGTACGAGTCGCGGCCGACAACACGTGATTGTCGCCAACGTCGACCAGCTTATCATCGTTACGAGTGCGGCCGAGCCGCGCTTGAAGCCCAATCTTATCGATCGTCTCTTGGTCACCGCCGAGAAAGGCGGTATCCGTCCTATCATTTGCATCAACAAGATCGACCTCGTCGAGCCGGCCAATTTGCTTCCGTTGGTTGGAGTGTACGCACAGCTCGGTTACGAAGTGCTTCTCGTTTCTGCCACGAACGGCATCGGCATCGAACGACTGCGTGATTGGCTGGCCGGCGAGCAAAGCGTCGTCACCGGCCAAAGCGGCGTTGGAAAATCATCGCTGCTCAACGCGGTGGAGCCGGGCTTCGACCTGCGCGTGCAAGAGGTGAGCGACGAAACCCAAAAAGGCCGGCACACCACCACGACCGCCGAACTGTTGCCACTCTCCTTCGGCGGCTACGTCGTCGACACGCCCGGCATCCGCCAGTTCCAATTGTGGGACGTCATCCCCGAAGAAGTCGCCGGCTTCTTCCGCGAGCTGCGTCCCTACGTCAGCCGCTGCCGCTTCCCCGACTGCACGCACACGCACGAAGACAACTGCGCCGTGAAAGATGCAGTTGCCGACGGTTGGATCGATGCGCGCCGCTACGAAAGCTACGTCCAAATCCGCAGCGGCGACGAGGCGTAGTGGTCACCTTTCGGAATTTGCGATTCGGCTGCCTAACGCTGCCGCGGCAATCGAAGGGCTGCCATCGCGTACAATGAAATCGCAAACAAGATCATTCCGCGCGGCTCTGGAACCGGTGCTTCAGTGAGCGAAGCGGCCGAACCGACGCTTCGGCCGAAGTTGGTCCGCCAGATGTTGTAGCCTTCTTGTGAGCCATCATTCTTGCGCCACATGACGTAATCGGATGCGTCGACTGTGCCGTCGGTGTTAAAGTCGCCGGGCAATAGCTCCGAAATTACGGCCGTGGTCAGCATCACGTCTGATAGCGTCTCGAAGCCTTCGGGTAGCTCGCGCTGCAAAAAGAGGTGATTCACGCCAACTTCCGGATAGAGCAACAATTCTGACGATTCATCGGGGTCGCCGGCCAGCAGCGCGATGTCGTGGGGGCCACCCATCGTCGAGGCAGCCACCAGTCCGATGCCGTTGCCATCCTGAATCTCAAACGACATTTCGGCCAGGGCTTCCAACGTGATCGAATCGAAGTGAGCAAGAAGGCGGGCTTCGTCCGGAGCGCTCTCGGTGTAAAGGACGAACGCGTCAAAGAGCGTGAGTCCGGGCGCGAAGAACGAGAATTCCGCTAGTAATGGCGGAAACACG
>DASXWB010000752.1:0-2494 GCA_036503915.1 Lacipirellulaceae bacterium
AATGCAAGATGAAGAAGGCAAAAAGCAAAATGCGGAGACCGCCTATTTTGCATTTTTTATCTTGCATTTTGCATTGAAGATTCGGAACTGAGAACTCTGTTGCTATCATTTGTCCTCCTCGGCCCCCGATTCTGGCGGATCGGATTTAAGCGTAAATTCGAGGAGTTCTTCATCGCGCAGTACCGCGATGCGTACACCCGCGTCACGTTCCATTCGCTCGATGAGGCGAATTGCGTCGCGGCAGGAGGGGGTCACCTGGTTGTCAATCATTACCACTAAGTCATCGGGTCGTAGACCAGCCCGGGCGGCCGGAGAATCGGGGATGATGCGATCCAAGTAAGGCGGCGTGCGCACGACGACATCCGGCACCAACACAATGCCCAGCCGCGCCAGCGACAGCGGTTTATCGGGTCGCTCCGCTTCGCTTAGTTCGGTCGGCGTGAATCGACCCGCTATCATGTCCTCGACCGATGAGGCAAATGCGGACACGGGCAGCGCATAATTGAGCCACGTGCCCGTCAGGCCGCTGCGCAGCTCTTTGCCGAGCAAGCCCAGCAAGCGCCCCTGCGAATCGGTAAGAACGCCGCCCGCAGCACCTGGGTTATTTGCCGCTGCGTCAACGATGTAAACGTCGCCGCGATAATTCGTGGCAAATGCCCCGCGGCGGGCATCAAGCGGCGCGACAGCCGAAACCACTCCCTGCAACATGCTCACCGGTTCATCGCCGGTTGCGATGCCAAACAAGTTACTGAAGGCCAGTACGCGGCAGCCGGGTTCCGCCGTGGCAGCTTGAGAAAGATCAAAATACGGCAACGACTCACCGCCCGCGTCGAACTTCAGCACGGCGATTTCGGTGAGTGGATCAGCGGCAACGTGGCGGGCCGCATAGCGGCGCCCATCGTCAAGCACAACGGTTACTTCATCGGCGTCCAGCACGTAACTCCAAACCGTAAGGACGTGACCGTCGGCGGAAATCAACAAACCGCTCTGGTACGCTTCCAAACCGCGAAAACCGCCCGCACCGTAGAGCTTGACGACTTTCGGCTGCACTTCTCGGGCAACCGCAGCAAAAGACGCCGCGCCGTCGCTGGCCCGCGCGCCCTCCGCCACAGCCATGAGGCAGACAACGGCTAGCGCAACGGCGCGGACGTGTGCAAAAACTCGAAATCTTGGCAACAAGTTGGCCAAATGCGCCTCATTCTCCGGTTGCATGCGCTTCTTCCGACCAGTCATACGACGTAATCGTTATGTCCGCGAATACATGGTCGCCATGTCGGACAATCCAGTGATGGGGCAAGGAACGCCCGTCGACTGGACGAACATCGTCGAAATAAATCTCGCACGGGTCCTGATCGTCGGCCAACGGCATTTCAATTCCAACCAAGTCACCGCTGGCCGGATTATAATAAAAGCGCGTTTCGACACCGCCATGAATGGCAACGAGGCAGTCGGAGAGTTCCTCGTCGCTCGTCCAGGGCAGAGCGCCAAGGTAATAGACCTCGCCAAATCGGCGCGGGCCCACGAGCAGCAGCCGCTGCCAAAGATGAAGCGCCGCCAGCAGACCTCCGGAGCGCGGAGGGCTATTTGCCTCCGTAAGTGACGCTCCGAACTCCGCCCCCGATTTGCCATCCGGCATCACGACGGTGCCACTCTTCTCGGCAAGCTCAATTGCGACGTCGCCCGCCGCCGTCCGGCCCGCGATTTTCCAAGTCCAACCCGTCTCGGCAAAATCGCCACGCGCCAAATACGCGTTCCACACGCGCTGCTGTTGGTAGCGGTTGAACCAGTAGTTTGCATACCCAGGCGCGGCTTCGTAGTAGGGGCGCACGGCTTTCGGCAGCCTAGCCGGCGAATGTCGACGAGGCCGTTCCGTGTCGCCGGGTTTTTTATCGTCCGGGAGGGGTGCATCGGGCTGCCTTTCATCGCCGCGGCGAGGCTGGTCGGGCACCGGCGGTTCCGGCTGGTCCTGCAACAACGCTTCCAGCTCGCCTTCCCGGTGCAGCCCGGCAAGCCGCACGCGACGCTCATGCTCCATTCCATCGCGACGGAACACGATGGGCACGCGCCAACCGCTCGGATACGTGCCCAATACATTCTTAAAGGCGTTGGCTGAACTGATTTCCCTGTCGCCAATGCGGACAAGCTCATCATCGTAGCGAAGGCCGCGACGGAACGCGTCGCTGCTTTCGAGAATGTCTTGAACCACCACGCGGCCATCAGGATCATTCGTCACCGTGGCGCCGAGCGAAGCGTGATCGACAATTCGTCCGCTCTTGAGCATCCCTAAAAACCGCTTGATCTGGTTGATCGAAATGGCATAGCCGACGCCGACGTTCACGCGGCCGCGCTTTTCGAACGAGCCGCGGCCGTTGACGCCGATCAGCTTGCCTTCGGAATCGAACAGGGGGCCGCCGGAGTTGCCCGGATTTATCGCCGCGTCGGTTTGCAGGCAATCTGCGTACTCCAGCAGCGTGCCGGCGGGATATTGATAACG
>DASXWB010000753.1:0-2644 GCA_036503915.1 Lacipirellulaceae bacterium
ATAGTTCCGGCTGAAGCCGGCAGCCGCGACGCCCGTCAATTCTCAATCTTTCCCCAATACTTTCCGACTTTCCCGACCGGCAGCACCTGAAGCCAAGTAGAATGAAACCGGACGGGAGATCTTCTTTCACTGTCCGACCGCGGCCTCTGTGGTCGATTCCCCTTCCAGCGCGGCGTGCGTTTTGCACGGCGGCCCCCTCTTCTCTCCTGTCACGAAGGGATCGCACCATGTTTGGCGGAAATGCCAGTGCGGACAAGGCTCTGCAGAAACTAGTCGACCGGCGGTTGCAACGCTCCGACGGCGGCGGCTCGGGAATCAGGGCGGTTGTTATGCAAGGAACCGTGACGCTCTCGGGCACCCTGAAATACGAGAGCCAGCGAATTCCCCTCCTCAAAGCGCTTCGCGGAGTTTCTGGTGTG
Organism: Lacipirellulaceae bacterium; assembly: GCA_036503915.1. Taxonomy (GTDB): domain Bacteria; phylum Planctomycetota; class Planctomycetia; order Pirellulales; family Lacipirellulaceae; genus JABDGM01. Next base: position 420 of record DASXWB010000753.1, read on the forward strand.
CGAAACGTTCTCGACCAGCTAAAAACGCCGCCAAAAATAAACCCGCACGCCCCGGGCCAAGGCACAGCCTGAGCCGAAGCGGTGAGGTCGCTCGATGCGGCCGCCCGGCCGGCTGCAATCATCTGACTGACGGCTGACGACTGATGGCTTTTGCTGTGCGCTCGACTTTCGCTCCCCGCCTCTCAGTCTCCACTGACCCAAGCGCCGGCTACGAAGCGTCACGCCCCCTCGGAATCTGGGCTGAGCGCCCTCTGCGAAAGCGGCGTCACGATCGTGTTCGGTCGTGGAACGAACATCGGCACCCTGCGGCGGTACGCCTCGTACTTCTCACCAAAGTGCGCGACCAGATCGCGCTCTTCGAATCGAACCGCCAGAACCATGTAGCCGGAGAGCACACCGGCAAACAGCAGATGTCCCGCCGTCATTGTCGGTGTCGCCCAAAAGAAGATCATCCAGCCGATGTACAGCGGATGCCGCACATGCTTGTACAAAAGCGGCGTTCGGAACTCGAGCGACTCGTAGTCGCGACCGCAGAGGTGCAGCCAAACTTGACGCATGCCGAACAGGTCGAAGTGATGGATGAGCACGGTGACCGCGGGCACGAGCAGCCAACCGGCGGCAAACAAACCCCAAATCGCGCCGCGCAGAACCGGCTGCTCGACCTGCCAAATCACCCGGTCCATGCCGCGCCATTGCCACATGAGCAAAATCGTGACCGCGTTCGACGCCATCACATACGTGCTTCGCTCGATCGGCTCGGGGATGATCCGGGTCCAGATTCGCTTGAATGCCGGCCGCGCCATCACCGAGTGTTGCACTCCAAAGAGTGCCAAGAGCGCAAGGTTGATCAAAGCGGCCGTCGCGACTGGCTCATCCGATGGCGAATCGATCGATTTGGGAACCCAAAAATTGCCCAGGAATCCAGCCATGTAGGCATAGATTCCCAAAAACAGCACGTACGCCGTGGCACCATAAATGAAGAACAACCGTCGTCGCATGAAAGCATCCTCGGAATGGGAATCACTCGTCCAAACAGCTTGCCCGACGATCTTTTGGTCGCCTGGCCGCAGTATATTATCGTGTGACCACGAAGCCGGCATAGTTGACTCGTGGTACACTCATGGTTGACTTGTGGTACACCCGCCATGGCCAACGATAGTTCAACGAAAGTCCCGACTCGGCAGCGGCTCATCGACGCCGCCGGACGCCGCTTCTATCGCGACGGCTTTCGCAACGTGGGCATCGATCAAATTCTGGCCGACGTGGGCATCAGCAAGACCGCCTTCTACAAGCATTTCGAATGCAAGGAAGACCTGATGCTGGCGGCGCTGGAGGACCACCACCGCGAGATGATCGATACGTTCCGCAACATGGCCCGCGAGCGCGGCGGCCCGACGCCGATCGGCCAGCTGCGAGCGCTACTCGATGTGGTGGAGCACTTCGTCGAGTCCGACGACTTTCAAGGCTGCATCTTCGTCAACGCGGCCATGGAGTTTCCGCTGCCGCACGAACCGGCCCACATCGCGGCCGCCAAGAACAAGCAAGCGATCGAAGACATGGTGCACGGCCTGGCGGTTGAAGCCGGCGCTGCAGACCCGCGCTCGCTGGCCAAACAGATCTGCCTCATCATGGATGGCGCTTACGTGACGCGCCACGTCAGCGGCGACAAGCGGTCGGTCGACGTCGCCCGGCGGGTGGCCGACCTGGTGATTACGGCGGCGTGCACTCAGCCTTGATGCAGCCGATCGCCGCCGACGATGTGGCGGCGATACTCGCCGAAGTCACCGTCGACAAACCGCTGAACTCAACGATCGACATCGCCGGCCCGCAAAAAATCCGCATGGACGACCTGGTCCGAAAGTTCCTGACCGCCAACCGCGACCCGCGCCGAGTGACCACCGACCGAAGCTACTTCGGCACACCTGTGGCCAACGAATGCCTGATGCCCGGTCGAAACCCCGCACCGGCCCGCCCCGCTTCGGACAATGGTTGACCAGCGCAGTGCCGCAGGATGAAGCGGTTAGCCTCGACCTCGACGCTCATACTGCCCTTCACCTTTTTTCGTAATCGATTTCTTCTTGGTCGACTCGGTGCGTTTCGATGTCTTCTTCATCGACTTGTCACTGGTAACCTGTGGGCCGGCAGCCTTCTTTGTGGCCATGATCGCACCTCGTTGACAAAAATAAATGCCCATCGTAACTGCAAACATTTAGAGCGCGTATAAA
>DASXWB010000754.1:0-2365 GCA_036503915.1 Lacipirellulaceae bacterium
GGCCTACAATCTGATCCGCCGGGCCATGGCGCTCGCCGCGCTCCAATCGGGCGTCTGTCCGTGGCAAGTGAGCTTCAAAGGCGCGCTGCAAACGCTCAACAACTTCTTGCCGCTGCTCGCCTGCCAGCCATCGGTCGACGCCTGGTGTCACGCGCTCGCCCGCGCGATCGCGACGCACAACGTGGCCAACCGACCCGATCGCTACGAACCTCGACTCACCAAGAGACGGCCCAAAAAGTACAAACACCTCCGCGAACCGCGAGCAACCTACAAAAGACGTGCCGCGTAAATACGTTACGACAGTTCAAGTGCCATTCGGTACGTTGGAGCTTTTTACTAACCCCGGCTTTACTACCTGCGCCGGTGATGGCTGCCCGCCGATTCCAACGATAGTCACACCAGCAACGGGCACGATCGTCAACGCGCGCATTCTTATAGAAGGCAGCATCGTGCCGGAGCCTTCGACAGTTTGGCTGGCGATGTTCGGCGTAATCGTCATTACGTGGAGATGGCGGCCGGTCCTGCTCGCTCGTCCATCAAGCGGCACATCGTCGGCTAGCGCTTGCGAATCTTGACAAACGGTTTACAAGCACGAAGTGCTAGCGTGCTGTCACAGCGGATGGCGAGTCGCTGGAACCGACTTGCTGGCTTGTCTTGTTGAGTTGTCGCAAGTCATCTACTATGTGCCGCCTTTTGCGCATGTTTCGGCGTTCGGCCGACGCCAATTAATTTTGCATCTGGTCGCGGGCCATGCTCCTCGAATTCGAAGTCCAGCGCTCGACGCGCCGCTGCGCCGCGACCGATCGCGCATTGGAGCCGGGCGAAACCTGCTATTCGGTGCTGGAGGTCCAAGGCGCCGATGTCGTGCGCAAGGATTACTGCAAGGAAGCGTGGACGGCGCCGCCCGAAAGCGCATTCGGTTGGTGGAGAACGCGGATACCCGAGCCGACGGCAAAGAAAGTCAAGCTAGCTCCGAATGAAGTGCTGCTGGAATTATTCGATCAGATGGCCGAGCGGCCCGATCAAGAGGACCTCCGATACGTATTAACTTTGCTGTTAATTCGCCGCCGAGTGCTGCGGCTCGATTTGCCGGGCGAGGGACTGATCGCCAAGCCGACTCGAAATGACAGTCGCTCGAACGTGGAGACGATGTTGGTGTATTGCCCGAAGCGCGACGCGACCTATCAAGTGGCCGTCGCCATGCCGGACGAAGCGCGTGTCGAAGAAATCCAACAGCGGTTGAGCGAGCTGCTTGCGGCAGGCGCCGAATGAGGAGCAAACGGTGGCAAGCGCTAGGCTGATGCGATCGCTGGGGCAATTGTCGGCAGTTACGCTGCTGTTGTGCGCATCGGGCGCAACGTGCCAGCGGTCGATGCTCGTTAATCCGTTCGCGGCGCCGGGGCCGGTCGCGCCCGAGGTGCTTGTCGAGGCCGCGACGCGCGACGAGATCGTCGCGGCCGTCAATCAAAACAGCGCTCGGATTCAATCCCTTAGCGTGACCGGCGCATCGATCACGATTCCGGACACGATGGAGCTGCCGCTTTTGAGCGGGAATATTGCTGCCGAGCGGCCAGGCCGGTTCCGGTTCACGGCTGGAACGTCGTTTGGGCAAGAGGTGGACATCGGCAGCAATGACGAGCTGTTTTGGGTATGGATCCGCCGCAACCAGCCGCCGGCCGTGTATATCTGCCGGCACGATCAATTTGCCACAAGCAACATCCGGCAGCTCATGCCGGTGGAGCCGAAATGGCTGTTGGCGGCACTGGGGATTGTGGAGCTCGATCCGGCGAGCGTGTTCGACGGCCCGCTGCCGCGCGGGGATGGCACAGTGGAGCTGCGCTCGTGGCTGCCGTCGGCGTCGGGCACACTCCAGCGCGTGACGGTGATCGATGCGCGGCGCGGGTGGGTTGTGGAACAACACGTCTACGACGAAGCCGGCACGACGCTATTGGCCAGCGCAGTCGCCGAATCGCACCGCTATTATCCGCTGGAGCAGGTGTCGCTGCCCGATCGCCTCTCGATTCGGTTGCCCGCGAGCGGCCTGGCGTTCAAGATCAACTTGGGCGCGATGCAAATCAACGGGCTGGCGGGCGACCGTCAGCAACTTTGGGCGCTGCCCACGTTTGAGGGATATCCGCAGCATGATCTGGGCGGCGCCGCGCCGGGCACGCCGCTGCCGGGACAATTGGGGCCTGTGAAGAATAAGTACCCGGTCATACCGACGGCACACTCGGCGCACCCGACGAATTCGTACCCGGCAGTTTCGGTTCCCTACACGTCGCCGCAATCGCAGCCAACGCAGTCCGGCGCAAGGCCATCCGTTGGCAGCCCGACGCCGGGCCCGCTCCCGCGCTACGGGATGCCA
>DASXWB010000755.1:0-2116 GCA_036503915.1 Lacipirellulaceae bacterium
GGTGTGGATGTATTACTCGTGCCTGATCCTGCTGTTCGGCGCCGAGCTGACGCAGGTGTGGGCCTCCGAGTATGGCCGCGGAATTCAGCCTGCTCCCGGCGCGATGCCAGCTAACGCGCCCAGCTGACCGTGCAGCCGGGGGGGGTGCCACTGCTAACTTATTAGCAGTGCATCCGACTGTGCGGCCTTGTGGCCTACGATCTACGACACACCAAGCCCGCCGCTGAAGTTGCACTGCTGGACAAGTCCGCCACGGCGGATCTTCGACCAGCAGTGGCACACCCCAGATATGAGTCCTACTATGCCGTCGCGGTTACGCCTGCCTTTGGCGCCTATGGAAGCGACGACGGTCGACGACGTGCCCGTCGGTCCAAACTGGCAGTACGAACCGAAGTGGGACGGCTTCCGCTGCATCGCATTCCGCCGCGACAAGAAAGTCGAGCTGCAATCAAAAGCGGGCAAGCCGCTCACGCGCTACTTTCCAGAGGTGGCGACCGAGCTGGCGAAGCTCAAAGCCGACTCGTTCGTGCTCGACGGAGAGATTGTGATCTCCACGGGCAACCGGCTATCGTTCAACGACCTGTTGATGCGAATCCATCCGGCCGCCAGCCGCATCAAGAAACTGGCCGACGAAACGCCGGCCACTTACATCGTTTTCGATTTGCTGGAGGACACCAGCGGCCTGCTCACCGAAAGGACTCTCGGCGACAGGCGCAAAGCGCTGGAAAAATTCGCTAAGCGGGAATTCGGCCGCGCCGAGCGCATCGTGCTCTCGCCCGCCACGCGCGATCTCAAGGCGGCCCGCCGCTGGTTGGCCGCCGCCGGCAAGGCGCTCGACGGCATCATCGCCAAGCGCACCGACGTCGAATACCGTTCCACTGACCGCACCGGCATGCAAAAGATCAAGCGGCAGCAAACGGCCGACTGTGTCGTGGGCGGCTTCCGCTATGCCACCAAGGGCCGCCTCGTCGGCTCGCTCCTGTTAGGCCTCTATGACGACGACGGCCTCTTGCACCACGTCGGCTTCACGTCGAATATCGCCCGATCCGAAAAACCGGCGCTCACTCGCAGACTCGAAAAGCTCATCGCGCCGCCCGGATTCACCGGCAATGCGCCCGGCGGCCCCAGCCGCTGGAGCACGGAGCGCTCCACCAAATGGGAACCGCTGAAGCCAAAACTCGTCGTCGAAGTCCAGTACGACCATTTCACGGGCGGCCGCTTCCGACACGGCACGAGCTTCCTGCGCTGGCGCCCCGACAAGGCGCCGCGGCAATGCAAAATGGAACAGGTCGAAAACCGAGGCGCGGGGCCGATCAAGTTGTTGCGCCAAGCAGCCAGGGTTGGTTGACCACTCGGTTGGCCAGGCAGCCCCCGGCTCTGCCGGGGGTTCAACATGGCGTCACATCAGGCGATCGGGAAAACGCCCGGCAGCGCCGGTGGCTAAATCGATTCGTTCAATTCGGCGAATTCTATCGCGAGCTGCTGGCGGCGCCACGTATCTGGGCCTAACAGCAATCGCGTTGCGCGCTGTCGCATTGCGTCGTCAACATCCGCGAGCCACCGAATGCTGCGCGACTCGGAAGCCGCAATTGGCCGGCCGTTTGCTAACAGCAAGCGGTTGGCGCGCGTTGCCGGAACGCGTGGACTGCGTGTGATGATGCCAACCAAATTGATTGGATCGGCCGCCGAGATCACGTGCCAGGATTGTTCCGCCGGCTCTTCGCGCAGTTGTCGCAGGCGCTCCACCGCATCGCTGAGTGCGAACTGCTCTCCAGCCACGCCGGCGACAAACCGCCCGCCGCGAATTTCGCCGCGCATCTCCAACCGGCGATAAACGCGCGCCAAGTCGCCCCACGGCGGGGCAAGAGATTCGCGTGCTAACAAATCGCGGAAGATCACGCCGTACCGATTCAATAATAGCCAGGCCCAGCGCTCCGCACGCTCGTCTTCGGCAATCGGCTGCACGAACGGTGGGAACTTCGACCACCGACCGCTTCGTGCGTACGCCTCGCGCCGGCGGCGACGTTTCGTCGCGCGCCGTGCCGAACGGCCGGGCGCGTGCTTGACGATCGTCGACCGCACCGCGGTAAAGCCGTCGGAGGTGACCAGGCCCAGC
>DASXWB010000756.1:0-2408 GCA_036503915.1 Lacipirellulaceae bacterium
CGATCACTGTATCGCATCTGCGTTTCAGTCCACGCCCGATACGCTCGACGTACCTCATCAACAGCGCCGACTTCGTCGCCTGTCACCAGTTCAACTTGCTGGAAAAGATCGATGTGTTGACGGTCGCGGCCGACGGGGCTACGTTCTTGCTCAACAGTCCATACCCTGCCGATCGTGTCTGGGACCAGCTGCCTCGCGAAGTGCAGGGGCAGATTATTGCTAAGCGGCTGAAGTTCTACGTGGTCGATGGATACGACGTCGCCCGGCAAACGGGCATGGGAGCGCGGATTAACACCGCGATGCAAACTTGCTTCTTTGCCCTTTCCGGGCTACTGCCGCGGGAAGAAGCGATCGAGCACATCAAGACGGCGATCCGCAAGACATATGGGAAGCGTGGCGAGACGATCGTCGCGCAGAATTTCGCTGCCATTGAAATGGCGCTCGAGCGCCTGCAGGAAGTGCAAGTCCCAGTGGAGGCGACAAGCCGCAAACAGCTTCGGCCGCCCGTGGTGGGAAGCGACTCCGAATTCGTGAATCGAGTCACGGCCTCCATTATCGCTGGGCGCGGCGACTTGCTGCCTGTGAGCGCGCTGCCCGTGGACGGCACGTTTCCAACGGCGACGGCGAAAGTCGAGAAGCGCAGCATCGCGGCGGAAATCCCAATTTGGGATCCGGCGATTTGCATCGACTGCGGCCTGTGCGCGCTGGTTTGCCCCCATACGGCCATTCGAATGAAGGTGTTTCCCGACTCCGACCTCAACGGAGCGCCGACTGGCTTTACCTCCAAAACGTGGAAAGATAAGGAACTCAGCGACCATCGCTTGACAATTCAGGTTGCACCGGACGATTGCACTGGCTGCGGTGTGTGCGTCGATGTGTGCCCGGCGAAAAGCAAGGAAGTTGTGCGTCACAAGGCGATCAACATGGAGCCGATCGGCGAGCACTTGGCGCGCGAGCGGGCCAACTTCGATTACTTCCTCGATATCCCCGAATTCGACCGGACGAAGGCGAAAATCGATGTAGTAAAGGGCTCTCAGCTGCTTGAGCCGCTGTTCGAATTCTCCGGTGCGTGCGCCGGATGCGGCGAGACGCCCTACTTGAAACTGATGAGCCAACTTTTCGGCGACCGGGCAATCGTAGCCAACGCCACTGGCTGTTCGTCGATTTATGGCGGGAACCTCCCGACGACGCCATGGACAACCAATCGTCAGGGTTGTGGGCCAGCCTGGTGCAACTCGCTGTTCGAGGACAACGGTGAGTTCGGATTGGGGATTCGCCTTTCGCTCGATCAGCAGCGCGACTATGCGGAATACTTAGTCAAGCAGCTAGCCGGCCGGATTGGTGATGCACTTGTGCAAGAATTGCTCGAGGCGGACCATTCGAGCGAGGGTGGTGTCATTGCGCAGCGCGAACGGGTCGCCCTGCTGAAACAGCGGCTTGGCGAATTGGTCGAGCCGCAAGCGCGCGAGCTGGCCAGCGTGGCCGATGCGCTGGTGCGCCGGAGCGTGTGGATCGTGGGTGGCGACGGCTGGGCTTACGACATCGGGTTTGGCGGGTTAGACCACGTGCTGGCGCTGAACCGCGATGTCAACATCCTCGTGCTCGATACGGGCGTGTACTCCAACACGGGCGGCCAGGCATCAAAAGCCACGCCCCGGGCTGCCGTCGCAAAGTTCGCCGCCGACGGCAAAAATGTGCGGAAGAAAGATCTCGGCATGCTGGCCGTCTCCTATGGCAATGTCTATGTGGCGCAAATTGCCATGGGGGCCAACCCCAACCAGACGCTTAAGGCGTTTTTGGAGGCGGAGTCGTATCATGGCCCGTCGCTAATTCTGGCATACAGCCAGTGCATCGCGCATGGCATCAACATGACGCATGGCATGACCCACCAAAAGACCGTGGTTCAGACGGGACTCTGGCCGCTGTTCCGATACGATCCACGCTTGGCACATGCGGGCGAGCATCCCTTCCATCTCGATAGCCGTAAGCCGACGATTCCGTTTGTTGAATTTGCCCAGCAAGAAGCGCGCTTTGCGATGGTCGCCCGCAGCGACCCGCAAAACGCCCAACGGCTGGCAGCACTAGCACAAAAGGACATCGACGACCAATGGCACTTTTATGAGCAGATGGCCGGCATTGAGCGAAGCACTCAGCCGAAGGAAGAGGAATTGATGACATGCGCGCCGACTTAAGCACGAACTATTTAGGCCTCAGGCTGAAGAACCCGATCGTCGCCTCCGCCGGGCCGTTGACGGGCGAATTGGACACGCTACGCCAATTGGAGCAAGCCGGCGTCGCGGCTGCCGTGCTGCCATCGCTATTCGAAGAGCAGATTACGGGCGACGAACGGCGCGTTCATCTGCTGTACGAACATCATGCACATTCGTTCGCTGAGTCGCTCTCCTATT
>DASXWB010000757.1:0-5693 GCA_036503915.1 Lacipirellulaceae bacterium
ACTCGTGGCGCGAAAGCTCGGTAAGCGCCCCGCGCACGGTGCCGCTCACACCCACGCAGACCAAAGCCAGAACGAGCGCACGAATGCCCCAAACAAGCCATCGGCGCCGTTGTTGAGTATCGTCGCTCAAGACAAAGACGTTTCGTTGTACGAGTTATTAAGCAACAAGCCGCCGCCGTGAATTATTGTGCTGGAGTACCAGTCAAGCGGCAAGATTTGCCGGTGAGCCAGCGAAGACGTTCTGGTAGAATGACGGCCGCCAAAGCGATCTTCACGCGATAATGGAGTGTTTTCCGTGCCGCGCGTCATCTCGTTCATCGTGCTGCTGGCGATCATTCTGTTGGTCGGCGCCATCTTCTTCCAGGTGATGGCGCAATTCCTGGTGCCGCTTTTCCTGGCGGCGGTGCTGCTTGTCGTCTTTCAGCCGCTTCACGCCGGGACGTTGGATTACCTGCCTGGTCATCCGCGTATTTGCGCGTTCATTACGACAGTGCTGATCCTGCTGGTCGTGTTGCTGCCCATCGTCTGGCTTGGATGGAACGCATATGGCGAACTCTACAATCTCTACCATAAAGGACAACCGAGAGTCGCCGCTGCTCCTGTTCCCCCGGAGCCCGTGCCCGAAGGCGCGCAAGTACAACCTTCCCCAAAAGGCGGTTTGATCGATCAAATGCGCGGGATCGCCTTCGACTTGCGCGACGATTTCAAGGACCTCACGACGATCCAGCTTGAGGATCCAACTGTCGAGAAAGGCATCAGCTGGATTCAAAGCTTCGTGGCAACGAAGGTGCTCAGCAGTGTCCAATTCGCCATTGGAACGCTTATCGGTTTGGCGATCATGGTCATTTCGCTGTACTACTTTTTGGCCGATGGTCCCCAGATGATCAGCGCCGTGATGCATCTCTCGCCGCTCGATCCCGGCTACGAGAAGGAGCTGCTGGAGCGCTTTGGCCAGGTGAGCCGTGCCGTCGTTGTTGCCACGCTGCTCTCGGCGGTGGTGCAGGGCGCGCTCGCCGGCCTGGGCTACTCCTTTGCATTGCCGCGCGAGGCTCCCGTGTTTCTGCTCACAGCGCTCACCATGGTGACCGCGATGGTTCCCTTCGTCGGCGCGGCGGCCATCTGGGTGTGTGTTTGCGGCTGGGTTTATTTGTATGGCGAACGCGTTGTCGATGGCCAGTTGGTGACTGGCGATCCGTTGACGGCCGGCATTCTGGCCGTTTATTGCACAATCGTCGTCTCGGGCATTGATAACGTCATCAAGCCGTTCATTCTGCACGGCCAATCGAAGCTCCATCCGCTGCTAGCACTATTGAGCATCTTGGGCGGCGTTCAAGTGTTGGGGCCGGTGGGAATTCTTGTCGGACCGATGCTGGTTTCGTTCCTGCAAGCGCTGCTGAACATGCTGCGGAAGGAGTTGGATTCGTTCAGCGCGGTCGACGTCGACACGACACAGCAGCTAGCAGGTATCGGCCTCGGTTCCGAGCAGCCGGCAATCGAGAAAACCTCGGCCCCAAATCTCGGCGAGTCCGCTTCAGCGGACGGAAAAACAACGAAGAACGCTGAGCCTGCGCCATCTGCATCAAAAGCAGCCCGCCGCCGCGCGCGGCGCAAACCGGGCCGCTGAGTTGTCCCTCAGCGCGTACCTGTCTAGGCCAATCCAGCCATTCCCGCATAGAATGCGCCGTTCGAGCGCTTCCGCTCCGAGCGATTGATAAGGCCAAACAAGGACGTTGCGATGGATGCCGCATTGGCTTTTCTGTACGTGGTTCTGGGGGGCGTGAATTACGGCTGGCAGCCGGCCGACAATGCGGACGATGGATACGAATACATCGTTCAGGTCGAACCTGAGCTTCTCGACGCGATGCGGCGCGGTAACGCGGCGCCCATTGAAAGCAACGTGCCGGCTGAAGTCGCGCCGATTCGCAAAGTGCGCATTGTCGTAGGCAGTGGCGAGTTGCCGCGCGAGACGGTCGCAGTAAACCGCACTGCCTACTTTGCCGGCCAACCTGAATGGACGCCGGACCGCTATGGCCCAATCGAACCGGCTGCCGCCACACGCGGCGAGCGATACCCGCCTCCGTCACTGCCAGCAAGCTCTCAAGTCAGTCCGCCGCCGTCGGTGCTCGATCGCGCACAAACGGCAGTAACAGAAACAAGCAATACCCTGCGCGACGGCGTGGAGGCGGGCATCCGGGCCGCCAACCAGGAGTTGTCGCGCGGGGGCGACGAGCTGCTGGACGCGTCGCGCGAGGCGGGACAGGAATTCGGCCAAGAGCTGCAAAAGTGGACCAACGATCCGGCCCGCGAGCTGCAGGAGACAGGGAACAACGTTCGCGCCGCAACGGAGCGGACGCTTGGCACGGTTGGAAACCGGCTGCAGCAGGTAACAAACCCGTTTGTTACAACGGCACCCCCGTCGACGACAACGAGAGGCGCGGCCCCCCGAGGCGGTGTCGCGCCCCCGCCGTGGGAGGATCGAGCCGCCCAATCCGCCCCGCGTTGGTCCGACGCTGCCGCGGGCGCTGGCGACGCGCCGGCTAGTCAGTCGATCGCGCCCGTTCGAACCGCAACCCGCACTTCGACAGGCTGGACGAGCATTGGCACCACCGTGGCGTCGCCGCCTCTCATCATTCCGTCGTTGAGCACGACGGCACGACAAACAGATACAAGGCCGGCTGCCGCATCGCAGGCTGCCAACGACGGTCCGCTATTTCCAGAAGAGTCGCAGCCACGCCGTGACACGATTCACAGCCCTCTCTCCGACCCGGCCCAGCAATCGGCAGGTCGTGGCGCTGCCGATGATTGGTCAACGAATTGGGGCTCCGGGCCGAGCACGCCGCAGGTGTCGATCAACCGGGCCGGAAACCGGCCGCCGAATACAGCCGCGGACCGCAATTCCGATCTCGTGGCGGTCGAGCCTGCCGGGACTCGTCAGGACCGACAAACCGAAGAGCGCCCGGCGAGCCGGTTCCAGGACGTCTGGGACAACGCCGCCAACTGGGGGCAGCCGACCCAGTCGGCTCCTGCCATTGGCGCCGCGCCCAATCGAACCGCCGATTCGCCGGCCAATGCATCACCGCAAGGTCCGGCAAACAATCCGGCAATTGCTACTGCCGGGACGAATGGTACACAGCCGGCCAGCGTGCCACCCGTCGTAACTCAACCGCCAGCATCAGTCCAGCGAGGCGACGAGCCGCCATGGCTGCCGTTGTTGCTGGTGAGCCTCTCCCTCATGGGCTCCTTGAGCGCCAACTTGTTTCTTGGCTGGAGCTATATGGACGCCCGGCAAAAGTATCGCACGCTGGTGCGCAAGACGGCAGATAAGTTCCGCCGTGCGGCGGCGGCATAAGGGAACTGGGGCGTTGCCCAGCCACCCCTCCCGAATACCTGGGGGTGCCCGGGGCATCGCCCCAGAAGCCGTCGCCGGGGCGCGGAGTTACCGCTCGCCGGATCGTGCAGTGGAATGCTTTGCAAACGCTCTGGGGGCCTCCGCGTTGGGCACCCAGTCGTATTGCTGCTCTGCCAAATCCGCTTCGCCATTCGTTCTCGGTCGCGCTTCGGCCTCCCACGAGTATTCGAGTTCCGTGATCGCCGTGGCAGACGCAGGCGTAAAAACAATCGGCTTCGGTTCCTCCACCTGCTCTCTGGCGATTGGCGGGAGCGGAACTGGTTCAACTGGAGGAATCGGAACTGATTCAACCAGGACCGGCTTCGGCTCCTCAAGCTGCGGTAAAACCGCAATCGGCTCGGGTGCAGGCAACTCCGGCGGTGGCGGCGCCGGATCGACAACTTCGGTATCACCCAATCGATTCGGAATCATGCGCGTGTCGACTTTCAACTGCTGGAACATCCGCCACACGTGCTCGTGGCACGTGAACACGAGCAATTGATGCCCTTGCTTGGCGAAGTCGCGCAGCACAGCGCAGGCGATCTTGGTGCGTCCCGCGTCGAAGTTCACGAACACGTCGTCGAGAATCATCGGTAAGTGGATGCCGCGGCGGGCGTACGCGGCCACCAGCGCCAGGCGCAGGCTCACGAACAACTGCTCGCGCGTCCCACGGCTGAGCACCTGCACCGAAAGCGGCTGCCCCTCGGCAGTATCGACGAACAAGATATCATGCGCCAGCGGAGTCCAAATGCGCGTGTATCGTCCGCCGGTGAGTTGGTTCAGGTAGTTCGAAGCTTCGCGGAGCGTTTCCGGCTGGCGGTGCTGCTCATAGTCTTCGCGAATGCGCTCCAGAAACATGCTCACGGCGGCCCGCTCGCGCCAAGCCTCAACGGCCCGCCTAAGTTGCTCTTCCACGACGCTCAGGTCGACCTGTTTTGCGGCGAGCGAACGGTCGGCCGCCGCCGCTCGCTGTTGTTCCACCAAAGCGCCGCGGCGCTGCAGGGCATCTTTTAATTGGCGGTCGTGCTCTTCGGTTTGCGTGGCGAGGGACTCCCAATCGTTATCCAACCGGCCGATCGATTCTGGCGCGAGCAAACCGGCAAAATCCGCTTCGCTGCCGTGTTTGCCGATGGCCGCGACGATTTCGCGCGAGAGCGCAGTGCGCTTATTGCGCAATTCCTCGGCCTCATCGAGCTGCGCGGCGAGCTGCCGCAGCTCCTGCTCGGTGGCGACTCCACATTTTTCAAATAATGCATCGCGCCTGCGTTTGAAACCGATCGCCGCATGGGCATGCCGCGACTGCTCGACTTTGAGCGCCTGCGAGCGATCGCGATGCTCCTTGCGGCGGGCCACGCGTTCTTGCTGTTTGTGATACTCGGCTCTCAGATGATCGAGCTGCGCAAGCGGACCCACAAAAGCCGGGGTCTGCGGCGCCGAACTTTTTTTGCCCTCTGTAGCCGATGTCTGTGACACCGGCTTCGTGCCGGCCTCAGAGAGGCCGGCTACAGCCAGTCGCAGTCCAGTTTCCTCCGCCAGAGCGAAGATCCGCTGCGATACGACGCTGAATTCGCGCCGCCGGCGCAGCATGTCGTCGCGGCGGTTTTCGATACGGGCCTCAAGCTCCGCCAGTCGCTCACATTGGCCAGCCATTGTCGCCAGGCCGGACGGGCTGATGTCGTCCGGCAAACCCAATGCGCGGAGCTTTGATTTCCAATTGGCAAGCGCCGCGGCGTGCTTTTCCTCAGCCAGCTTGAGCCGCCGCTCGGCGGATGCCATCTCATTGACCACCTCGCGGCGCTGACTTTCCACCGGCAACATCCGCTCCAGCTCGGCCAGGTGCCGCTCCGCGTGCTGCAACCTAAGCGCCGCTGATACCTCGGTAAGCGGCAATTCGCGGTCGAGCCTGCCCCGCTCCTCTTCGGCGTCTTCGATTTGCTTGAGCACCATCTCGATCTGCTTGTGGCAGGCGTCGAAGCGGTCGGCTGCCGAATCTTCGGCGAAGTATTTGAAGAGCCATGCGAATATCGAACCGCCAATGCCGATCGCCGCAATCCAGCCGCCATACTTGCCCAACGTCGCAGACGGCACGAGCCACCACGCCCCCAGCGCCACGAACCCGAGCACGAACACCGCGAGCAGCCAGCTAAAGAGGCCCATCGGCACGACCTGCTCGTCGACAAGTTCTTGGGCCTGCTGCTGCAGCTCATCAGCCTGCCGGTGGGCCGCTTCGATTCGCTGCTCGACTTGCTGGCGACGTCGCAGCTGCGCCACCAAATCGCCGGCCGCGTCAAGATCCTTCGGCAAT
>DASXWB010000758.1:0-1908 GCA_036503915.1 Lacipirellulaceae bacterium
CGCCCTTTGTGTTCCTTGTGACCTTGCGGTTCATTCATTACTTAAAGTGAGCATAACGGCAATGAAACAAATATCCCGGTTCGCGTTTGTTGTTTTTGTCAGCATCGGTGCGTACGCGGTCATTGCCGCCGAGTCGAGCGACAACTCGGCGGCCCCCAACACCGACTGGAACCAGTGGGGCGGCTCGCCTCAGCGCAATAACACGCCCGTCGGGCACAACATTCCCGCCGAGTGGGAAATCGGCGAATTCGACTACCGCACCGGCGAATGGGATTCGTCCACAGCCAAGAACATCAAGTGGGTTGCCCGGCTCGGCTCGCAAACCTACGGCAACCCGGTCGTGGCCGGCGGCAAAATTTTTGTGGGCACCAACAACGGCGGCGGCTGGCTCAAGCGCTATCCCGGCAGCGGCCAAGAAGCCGTCGATTTGGGCTGCCTGCTGGCCTTCGACATTAGCGACGGCAAATTCCTCTGGCAGCATAGCAGCGAGAAGCTGCCCACCGGCCGCGTGCACGACTGGCCCGAGCAGGGCGTGTGCAGCGCGGCCTATGTCGACGGTGATCGCGTTTATTTTGTCACCAACCGCGGTGAAGTCCGCTGCCTGGACACCGAAGGTTTTCACGACGGCGAGAACGACGGCGAAGTCAAGGATGAAGAAGAGTTCGCCAAGGCGCGGGCCGACGTCGCCAACGCGCCCTATGACATGAAGGAGGAAGCCGACGTCGTGTGGAGCTACGACATGATGAAGGAGATGGGCGTATCGCAGCACAACATGGCGAGCTGCTCGCTCACGGGCATCGGCGATTTGCTCTTTGTGTGCACGTCGAACGGCGTGGATTACGAGCACAATTATATCCCGGCCGCCGATGCGCCCAGCTTCTTCGTGATGAACAAGAACACCAAAGACATTCTTTGGACCGATAAATCGCCGGGTCTCAACATTCTGCACGGGCAATGGTCGTCGCCCGCGTACGGCGAATTCAACGGCGTGGCGCAAGTGCTGTTCGCCGGCGGCGACGGCTGGCTCTACAGCTTCGCTCCCGAAGGAGACGGCAAGGGCAACGCCAAGCTGCTGTGGAAGTTCGACTGTAACCCGAAGACGTCGTTTTACACGGTGAGCGGCAAGGCCACGCGAAATCACCTTATCGGCACACCTGTCGTCTATGAGGGCCTGGTCTATGTGGCGGTCGGCGAAGATCCCGAGCATGGCGAAGGCGTCGGCCACCTGTGGTGCATCGACCCAACAAAGTTCGTCGATGGACGCGACGTGAGCCCCGAGCTGGCGTTCAATTCGAAGGATCCCGGTACGCCGATCCCACACAAACGGTTGCAAGCCGTCGCGGAAGAAGAAGGCGATTTCGCGCGAGCGAACCCGAATACCGCGGCCGTCTGGCATTACAGCACGGTGGATCGCAACGGCAACGGCAAGATGGAATTCGAAGAGACGATGCACCGCACCGTGGGCAGCGTCGTCATCAAGGATGACATTCTCTACATCGCAGATTTCAGCGGCTTGTTCCACTGCCTCGACGCCAAAACCGGCAAACCGCACTGGACGTACGATATGCTCTCTGCCACCTGGGGCTCGCCGCTGGTGGTCGATGGCAAGGTTTACATCGGGGACGAAGACGGCGATGTGGCGATCTTTCGCCATTCGGCCGATCCGAAGGTTGCGATGAAGGGAGAGGAGGGCGACATGACCCCTCATTACGGCGAAATCAACATGGGCAACAGCGTGTACAGCACGCCGATTGTGGCAGGAAATGTGCTGTATATCGCCAACAAGTCGCACTTGTTTGCGATTGTGAATGAAGCAGAATAAGAGACGCGTTATCCACAGGGTACACAGAAAACGCAGCGCTAGTTGTTGCGCCACAACGCAAGTACGCTATGAAGTGCAATCTAGGA
>DASXWB010000759.1:0-3310 GCA_036503915.1 Lacipirellulaceae bacterium
GCAGGTGGCCGCAACAATCGCCACACATTTCTTCAGCCGCGAATTGACATTACCTGAACCGGCTGGCCCAACGCTAAAATGGCGCATTGTCGCAAGGCTTTTTGTATCGCTCCCAACTCGGTGTTATGCGCCACGTTCCCAGTGCAAATTTAGTTGGAACAGTTCTTTGGGTCGGCCTGTTGGCCGATCTAATGGGCTGCGATCGCGCGGGCGAGAAGCAAGCTGCCGTAACACGCCCGGCAGCCGTTCGACAAACTGCCGCATCGTATCGCGACGTGCCCGGCGAGATCGAGTCCGTTCCGCTTCGTCCGCGGGCCGCGACGACTGACTCGCCGCTGTTCGAGATGCTCGATGCAAAACAAATCGGCATCGACTTCTTCCACCAATGGAACGAGCTGCTCGGCCAGAACCGCAACACGGCCACGGGCAGCGGCGTGGCCATCGGCGACTACGACGGAGACGGCCTGGCCGACATCTTCCTGCCGCGAACCACGGACGGCGGCCGGCTGTTCCGCAATCTGGGCGGCTTCCGCTTCGAGGATGTCACCGAGAAAGTCGGCATCGGCCCCGGCGAGGGACGATGGACGCTCGGCGCCTCGTTCGTCGACATCGATAACGACGGAGACCTCGATCTTTTCGTATGCGGCTATCGCTGCCCGAATCACCTGTACATCAATCGCGGTGACGGCAGGTTCGAAGAGCGGGCCAAACAGATCGGCCTGGATTTCCACGGATCGAGCATCATGATGGCGTTCGCCGACTACGATCTCGACGGCGACCTCGACGGCTACCTCGTCACTAACCACTTTCCGCCGCCAAAGGAAATTGAGTACCAACTCGAATTCGACGCGAAAGGCATCCCGCGAGTGCCCGAGCCGTTTCGCGAGTTCCACGATACGCTGGCGCTGCCGGAGGGCGACTACGGCGTCATCGAAGTCGGCCAGTACGACCGGCTGTATCGCAACAACGGCGACGGTACGTTCACCAATGTCGCCAACGAGGCGGGCATCACGGGAAACCACAAGGGACTCGCCGTCACCTGGTGGGATTACAATCAGGACCGCTACCCCGATATCTACGTTGCGAACGACTTCTTCGGCCCCGACCGCCTATATCGCAACAACGGCGACGGCACGTTCACCGACGTGGCAGCGGGTGCGCTGCCGCATACGCCCTGGTTCTCGATGGGCTGCGACGCGGGCGACATCAACAACGACGGCCTGTTCGATCTTATTACCACCGATATGTCGGAACGCACCGCGTATCGCGCGAAGGTGGCGATGAACGACATGTATGATGATGGCTGGTTCCTGGAGCGTCCCACGCCGCGGCAATACATGCGCAACGCGGTTTTTCTCAACACCGGCTTGGGCCGCATGCTGGAAGTCGCGCACCTGGCCGGTTTGGAAAGCACCGATTGGACCTGGTCGGCCCGCTTTGCCGACCTCGACCAGGACGGCCGGCTTGACCTTCACATCACCAACGGCATGAGCCGCGATTGGAGCAACACCGACATCAAGCGCGAAGCGATGCGCCGCGGGCCGAATGCGTCCGAAGCATTTACCAAGTACTGGGACCAGCAGCCGCCGCTGAACCAGCGGAACTACGCCTTCCGCAATCGCGGCGATTTGCGCTTCGAGGACGTCAGCCAGGCATGGGGCCTCGACAAGAACGGCATCAGCTTCGGCGCGGCGTTCGGCGACCTCGAAGGCGACGGCGACCTCGATCTGGTCGTGAATAATCTCGAGGACGCAGTGAGCGTTTATCGCAACAACGGCACAGCAGGCCGCGCCGTGAAAATCAGGCTCCAAGGCAGGCAAAGCAACCTCTGGGGGATTGGTGCGACCGTGCGCATTCGCTGCGGTGATCATCATCAATCCAGCTACCTGACACTTTCGCGCGGGTTCATGTCGGCAAGTGAGCCATTCGTGCATTTTGGGCTCGATGATGCAACCACGATCGACGAATTGCACATCGACTGGCCCAGCGGCGCGCGGCAGTCGTTTGAGAATTTGCCCACCGATCGACTCTACACAATTATGGAGCCGCCCGGTTCGAACAAAGAGGGGGAGAATGGGAGAGGGGGAAAGGGGGAGACTCAGAATCAATCGGCGGTGGGCAATGCCCACCCTACGCTATTCGCTCGCCGCGACGAGCTGATCCCGCTCACTCATCGCGAACGGCAGTTCGATGATTTCGCGCGCGAGCCGCTGCTGGCAGCGAAACTCTCGCAGCTCGGCCCCGGCCTCGCGGTGGGCGATGTGAACGGCGACAATCTGGACGACGTTTTCTTGGGCGGAGCAGCCGGGAATCCCGGCTCAATCGCTATCAATCAAGGCGGCGGCAAGTGGGCCGCGTCGCAAGATCTATTCCCCCCGTGGGGCGAAGACCCTGACGTCGAAGATCAAGGCACGCTGCTGTTGGATGTCGATGGCGATGACGACTTGGATTTGCTGCTGGTGAGTGGCGGCGTCGAGTGTGACCCGGGCGACGAGTCGCTGCGCGACCGGCTGTTCACGGGCGACGGCAAAGGCGGCTTCCAGCGCGCACCGGCCGATGCGCTTCCCGACCTGCGCGATAGCGGCAGTGTCGCCGCGGCGGCCGACTTCGACCGCGATGGCGACCTCGACCTGTTCATAGGCAGCCGCTCAATACCCGGCCGCTACTCGCTGCCGCCCACGAGCCGGCTGCTTCAAAACAATCGCGGCAAGTTTCGCGATGTCACCCCGCAGCTCGCGCCGGCGCTCACCGAGACCGGCCTGGTCACGAGCGCCCTGTGGTCCGACGTGAACGCCGATGGCTGGATCGACCTACTCATCACACACGAATGGGGCCCGATAAAACTTTTCCTCAACGACAGTGGCCAACTGCGCGATGCGACGCAGGATGCCGGCCTCTCGAAATATCTGGGCTGGTGGCAGGGCATCGCCGGCCGCGACCTCGATGGCGACGGCGACATCGACTACGTGGCCACCAACCGTGGCCGCAATACCAGCTACCATGTCTCGCCCGATCGGCCGGCAAAACTCTTCTACGGCCATTTCAATGGCGACGACCAAGAGCCGGTCCTCGTCGAGGCCAAATATGATGAAGAGGGCCGCCTCGTCCCCGCGCGTAACAAGCCCGAATTCGAAAAGGCCGTGCCTTCCGTAGAGGTCGCCTATCCATCATTTCACGAATTCGCTTCTGCCACGCTTGCCGAGATCTTCGGTGAGGGCGAGCTGGCCAGCGCGACGCAGCTCATCGCGAATTTCGCCGACAGCGCTGTCTTGCGCAATGATGGCCGCGGACATTTCACGTTCGAGCCGCT
>DASXWB010000760.1:0-6338 GCA_036503915.1 Lacipirellulaceae bacterium
TTTCTGGCTGCTGCGCTTCTTCGACTTTTCGGTCGAGCCGGGAAAGAAATACAAATACCGTGTCCGGCTCGTGCTTTCTGATCCGAACATGGGCATTGAGAAATCGATGCTGGCGCCTGCCGTTCAAGATCGGCTGGCAAAACTAGCACAGACGGCAAGAGAGAAGAAGAAGCCCATCCCTCAAGTCCGCTATGTCGACGATTGGAGCGCGCCATCGCGCACAGTCGGCATCCCGATCGCTGGAAGCGTCAAGCTGGCTGAGGCCAAGCCGCCCGCACCCGGGCGAGTCAACGATGAGCCCACCGTGAAGCTTCTTGTCGAGTCGTTTGAAGTCGACGCCAGTGGCAACGCGATTCAAGCCGAAACGCAGCGTGAGTTCAAGCGCGGATACGTCGCCAATTTCGTCACTAAAGGCCAGAAGTATCTCGGCCCCGGCGGCATGTGGATCGACGAGTTGGAGTCATTCAATTTCTTCACTGGCATGACGGTTCTCGACGTCAACGGCGGTGAATCCCTAGGAGGCAAAGACGCGACAGCGCCGGCACGCGTGCTGATCATGGACCCTGCCGGCGAGCTGCATATTCGCAGCGAAATGGACGACAAGGATGCCGTCACCAATCACAAGCTGATCTTTGAAGAAGACAAACGCCGCGGTCGGGAGGGCGAAATGGGTTCACCCTATGGCCCGCCGCGCGGCGGTGTATACGGCCCCCCCGGCGGCGATCGCGGCCGCGGTTCGTAATTCGATTGGCTGGAGTGCCACAGTTTACTCGCCGCGGCGAGAGGGACGGGATGGACCAGTCGCCGCGGCGAGCGGTGCCGGCCGTCCGGTCATTGTTTCGATTCGAGACTAGCCATCTATTCATGCGCTGCTGCCAAGCCAGCAGTCGCATGTCGAGCTTGGTGGCGGTCGATCACTCGCCGCATCCGGGAAAATGGGCTTGACCCCGTCTTAGGGCCCCGGTAATTTCCCGCTCCTCATCTGCCGGGAACTGAGCGCCATCTCGTGAATTTGCTTACTTTTCGTGGAGGACGTGCGGACGTTCTCGATCGTGGTGCGTGCCAGTTCCGCCTTATCGGAAAGCTCGACGCGTTCCAGAGTAGTTAGCGGCCGCGCCCATGGTTTTACCCGCCGTGGAGGGTCGCTGCGAACCCAACACACGCTGCGCCCGCGCGAACGCGAAAAACGCATGACAAGGAGAAGCGAGTTGAGCGCCAAACAAATGCGATTTATTGTGCTTGTGGCCCTGGCGCCATTGGCGCCGTTGTCTGTCGCACAGAGTTCCATCGCGGCGGCCCCGGCCGCTTCGACAAGGGCCGGTTCGCCGGCGGTTGCCGCCGCCCGCCAGCCCCTGGCGCGCGCCGACGTCGACCTGCTGCTGCGCCAGGCTCGCAGCGCAATTCAGCAAGGGCAACTCGAGCAAGCCGAATCGCTCGTCTCGCGCGCCGAAAGCGCGCGCATTCACTACTCACTTTTCTATACAGGACCGACGCCGACGTCCGTGCGCCGTGAGCTGAACCGCGCTCAGCGCTCGCAGCGGGCGGGCAGCACGTCGCGAGGCACATCCGAATTCACCAGCGGATCGCAGGTCCCGACCGATCCGTTCTTGTCGCGCAACGAGGCCATGGAACAAGCGGCCGCCACCGCTCAAGCACCCAGCGGACAAACGTCTTGGAGCGAACTCTCTGCGGAGAGCGCTCCGACTCGCCTTCCGGAGCTTGGTTCCCAGGCAAGCGCCCACCCCGGTCAATCGGTGGCAAATCCATTTTCAACGCCGCTGTCCGCCGAAGGGATAACCACCCGACCAGGCGGAAATCTAGAAGTTGAACTCGCTGGCACTGCGACCGACCGGTCCGCTGCGTCAAATGCCGAGACGGGAGCCAACTCGCCATGGCCGCTTCCCAATGCGCCGGCCCCGCCTGCTCTGCCGGCCATCTCGATCAGAACGGACGCCACTTCTGGCTTGGCGCCGCGCGCGCCCGATCAAGTCGGCGCCGAATTGAGCGGCGCACCGTCCGTGGAGCCGTCCAAGCAGCAAGCGCTCGCGCATTTGCAGGCGGCCCGCGCGGCACTGACATCGGGCGACATCGAATTGGCCACGAAGCTTAGCCGAGCGGCCAGCGAGATCGGCGTGCCCGAATCGCAGTTCTTGCCCGACGAAGATCGGCCCTCGCTTTTGGCCTGGGACATCGAGCGCGCTCGGCGGAACGGAATTGGTCCTCAGCCTGCGGCCACCAGTCCCGCGCAGGCCACCTCGCGTTACGAAATGCCGCTTGGAACGCCAACGAATGGCGAGCCCGCGTACCCGGAGACTCAGACGCAAGCAACCATGTCCGATGCGGCGGCCAGCGGCGCCGAGCGCTGGGCCGTATTGCCCGATCCACTCGCGTTACCGCAGGAATCGTCGGCGGCCACAAATTCACCGGCCCCGCTGGGCGATTTAGGCCTGGCTCAACAGGCGGCGCCGCCGGCGTTTGCACCAGCCACGGAGCAAGGGCCTCCAAACCAAGCGACTCAATTGCTCGAATCCGGCGAAGCGGCGCTCGAGCAGCACGATCGCGATGCGGCACGGGAACTATTCGGGCAGGCGCATTCGCTGCGCGAACAACTCACGGGCGCCGACCGCGAGCGGCTGCAGGACCGCCTGCAAATGCTCGCCGCCGAGCCGGTCGATACGACCATTACGCCGCGGAAGACTGCCGAGGCCACGCCGCCGCTCCTTGCCCAAAACCTTGTCACGCCGTCCGACCCAGCGATGTCGCCAGAAGCGGAGCCCGCCGCCAGCGCAGCGGAGGAACAAACGCCGCCTTCGTCGCTTCTTGAACTGACCGACGAGAATCAAAAGGTGCTGGCTCGACAACTTTCCACGGAGGTCGGCAAGCGCCAGTCGGAAGCGCAGCGGCTTCGCGACGAAGATCCGGAGCGGGCGCTGACCATTCTGCGCGAAGCGCAGCAGATGGTGGAGCAGTCGAAGCTGCCGGAGTCGACGCGCCGCGAGCTATTGAGCCGGATCGACATTACACTCGGCAAAACCCAGAAGTACATTGACGACAACCGCGCGGAAATCGACCTCGACCAGCGCAACGAGGCCGTGCTGGGCGAAGTCGAGCGGCGCCGTGAGGCGAAGCTGAAAGTCCAGCAGAAGACGGCCGAGCTGGTCGACGAATTCAACCGGCTCCGCGACGAGCAGCGCTATGCCGAAATGGAAATCGTCTCCATGCGCCTTATGGAGCTTGCGCCAGAGGACCCTGTGACCGTGCAGTTGCGCCAACAGGCAAAGTTCATTCGCCGCACGATGATGAACCGCGAGCTGATGGATTCAAAAGAGGGAAGCGCCTGGGCACAGCTCGACGCCGTGGAGCGCGCCGCGATCAACCCGGTCCCCGAGGACGGCAAGGAGATGCACTTTGCGAAAGGGTGGCCCGACCTGGTGAAAGACCGCAAAGGCACGAAGGACCGCACCGAGCGTCGCACGGAGCGCGAGCTGGAGATCGAGCGCCGGCTGAAGACGCCCGTTATGCTGCGCTACGAAGACACGCCACTGAGCGAAGTGATGGAAGGCCTGTCTCAGCTCACGAGCGTCAACATCCACCTCGATCCGCGCGGCTTGAACCAGGAAGGCGTCAACAGCGATACGCCGGTCACAGTGACGCTCAGCAAGGAGATCTCGCTCAAGAGCGCGCTCAACTTGATCCTTGAGCCGCTGCATTTGACGTACGTCGTCACGGATGAAGTGCTCAAGATCACCAGCGAGCAGCTGCGCGACGGCGAGCTGATCACGAGGCCGTACAACGTAGCCGACCTCGTGATTCCGATTCCGAATTTCGTACCGACCAACAACATCGGCCTGCAGGGGCTGATCAACGACGCGCACGCGGCCATGGGGTATGGCAACGGGCTGGGTCCCGGCGGGCCTGCCGTTCTGGTCGGCGGCCGAAACAATCAGAACCTGGGCGCCGGCGCCAACGATCATGTGCTTGCGCAGCAGATGAACGCTGCAGCCTCGCACGGCCTGTCGCCGACGACGGTGCCGATCGGCTCCGGCCCGGGCGGCATGGGCGGCGGCGCCAATGCCGACTTCGATTCGCTGATCGACCTCATCGTCTCCACGGTGTCGAGTGAAACGTGGGCCGAGAACGGCGGCGGCGAAGCGGAAACCCGGCCCTTCCCCACCAACCTGAGCCTGGTGATCAGCCAGACACAACAGGTACACGAAGAGATCGCCGATCTGCTCGAGCAGCTTCGCCGGCTGCAAGACCTGCAGGTTACGATCGAAGTGCGCTTCATCCGGCTCAACGACCGGTTCTTTGAGCGCATCGGCATCGACTTCGACATGAACATCGAGGACCGCACGATCGGCACGGCCGACCTGGTGCCCGGTTTCCCGTATGAACCGGGCCGGCAGAGCGCGGTCGTTGGCTTCCAACAATCGGTGTTGCCGACCAACCCGTTCCCCAACTACACGGCCGACCTCGACATTCCGTTCCGTCAGCCGAGCTTCGACCTGGCCGTTCCGCCGGTGTTCAGCGGGTTCGGCGGGCAGGCTGCGAGTTTTGGGTTTGCGATTCTCAGCGACATCGAGGCTTACTTCCTGATCGAGGCCGCGCAGGGAGATCAGCGCACCAACATCCTCAACGCGCCCAAGGTCACGCTGTTCAACGGCCAACAGGCGTTCGTCGCTGACTCGATCGCGCAGCCCTTTGTGATCGGCGTCATCCCTGTGGTCGGCGAGTTCGTCGCCGCACAGCAACCAGTGATCGTCGTCTTGAACGAGGGCACGATGATGACGATTCAGGCGGTCGTCTCGGACGACCGGCGGTACGTTCGCCTCACAGTCGTGCCGTTCTTTACCGAAGTGGGCGACGTGCAGGAGTTCACGTTCGAAGGTTCGACTTCGACCACCAATTCCAGCAGCGCGCGGGACGATGATGATGATGGCAAGAACGAAGAAGAAGACGAAAGCGACGCGGTGGTGCGGAGCGGCGTTACCGTGCAGTTGCCGGCGTTCCAGTTTGTCACCGTCGTGACGACCGTCAGCGTTCCGGACGGGGGCACCGTGCTCCTGGGCGGCATCAAGCGGCTGTCTGAGGGCCGCAACGAGTTCGGCATCCCGCTTCTCTCGAAAGTGCCCTACATCAACCGGCTGTTCCGAAATGTCGGCATCGGCCGAGATACGGACAGCCTCATGATGATGGTCACGCCGCGGATCATCATCCAGGAAGAGGAAGAGGAACGCCTGGGCATCGCGGTGCCGTAAGGTCAAGGTGGAGAGTTGAGGGTTGAAAGCGTGGGTCGCTTGCGATTTACCAGCCGCGACGCTCCAATAGCTCAATGTCCTCACTTTCCCGCCGCTGGCTTGCTATTGGCGCATTCATCGGCGCTCTCGGCGTGACGTTCGGCGCTTTTGGCGCCCACGTTCTGCCAAAGTACTTGGAGCGCCTCGGATACGCCGGCGACGACCTTTCGCGCCGACTTGAAATCTTTGAGACCGCAATCCATTACCAGTTGCTTCATGCGCTTGCGCTGGTCTTCACGGGACTGGCACTAGAACGGCGCGTAACGGCACCATGGCGATTCGCCGCCTGGGCTTTTTTGGCTGGCATCATCCTATTTAGCGGCTTGCTGAAGGTGATGACGTTCGCCAGTCCGTCGTGGAATTGGCTTGGTATGGTCGTGCCCATCGGTGGCATTTCGATGATCCTCGGCTGGCTTGCGCTGGCGATCGGCGCGCTTCAAAAGCAATGAGATAGCTGCGCAGCTGCAAAAAAGAGGGTGCCCGGACGGAAATCCGTCCGGGCACCGCAGACACAGGGCAGGACAGGGAACTTCGGTTTCACACGGCGGCGGCCGTTTCCAGCTGCCGCGCGAGGCGCTTTCGCGCCACGTGCAGCCGGCGCTTGATCGTGCCGATCGGGGCGTCGAACGCCGCGCTCATCTGCGAAAGCGACTCGCCGCGGACGTAAAACGCCTCGAGCGTGGTGCGGTCGAGGTCGCCCAGCTGCGCCAGGCCGCCGCGGACCTGTGCGGCCCGCTCGTTGGCCAGCGCCGCGTCGAGCGGCGTGTTCACGACGACGCACGTGGCATCGAGCGTGTGCGGCTCGGTCGCGATCATCGGCGCCCGGCGGACTTGACGGTTGATGGCCATGCGCACCGTGATCGAGCGCAGCCAGCCGGCGAAGGCCGCCGGCACCTTGAGCTGCTCGATTTTCTGCATCGCCTTCACGAGCACTTCCTGGCACAGCTCCTGGGCCTCGCTGTGGTTGCCCAGGCGGCGCAGCGCAATTGAGTAGACCATCGGCTCGAAGCGCGTGGCCAGCTCGCCGAATGCCTCCCGGTC
>DASXWB010000761.1:0-3599 GCA_036503915.1 Lacipirellulaceae bacterium
CGTGCCGTAGGCGCTTTTGCCGGTCTCCCTCGAGGTGGCCACGACACGGGCGCCAACCAACGGCGCGCCGCCGCGGCGAAGCAGCGTGCCACTTACAGCGGTGTGCTCCGATCCGCCGCATCCCGCGACCGTCGCGACAAATATCACCGCTATAGCGACCCAGCAGGCCCAGCGACGAGGAACAACGAAGGCCATACGAGCTGCCGATTGTTTCTATGGTCCGACGTGCTTGCACGGTGTCGCGGAGCCGTCGAACGTATAGGGATCGTCGCCTGCCCGCGTTGCCATGGCATCCAGCACCGCCAGGTTCGTGTCGCGCGGGATCGCCTGGACACTGCCGTCGCACATTACAAACTGGACTATGCCCGAATGCATACCGCCAAATCCGCCGTCGCCCCCCTCCGACGCTTTCTGCCCGCATCGCTGACAGAACGGATTGGCTTCGCCAATCCACATCCCGGGGAAATGGTCGCCGTTGAAGGCATGACCGCTTTCGGAAGTTGCGCGGCTTACTTCACCGGCCAGCAGCGTTTTGCTGGTGCCATCGGTTATGTTTTTGAACGACGTGCGGGCATCGAAGCCTGCCACGCCGCGATTTGTCGGCGTTGTCGTATACCGCACGTCTCCCACGTTTTTCCTGCTATTGCACTGCGGCACAGGACCGTCCACCAGATGAGAGGTGCTGCCGTCGAATTGCTCCCAGCGAAGCGGATTGATGGTGATCGCCGGGTCGTTGTGGCGCACAATGCACGTTGAGCCTGCTACGGCACGATAGTCGGAAATCGAACCGATGTAACCGAGCGTACCGTTTAGTAGCGGATCGTTGCGGGGGTGATTGTGCCCGCCGGCGGCATCCGGTTCGACTCCGGCAATGGTGCGAGAATCGTGCTGCTGCGAGGGACAATAGTAGCTATTTATGTTGGCCATTCGCAACTCGAGCTTCTGGTCGTAAAAGCAGCCCAGCTTCTCGTCCCAGAGATCGCCAACTTGCTGTTCTTCGAGATGGGGCAGGATTAACGCCAGCCACGTCTGCTGATGATCGGCCACGCGCATCGGCGGCAGCGAGCGCCGCGTGTCGTGGTAGTTGTGCACCGCGATGCCGATTTGCTTTAAATTGTTGCTGCACTGGGCGCGGCGGGCGGCCTCGCGGGCGGCTTGAATCGCTGGCAGCAACAGGGCCACGAGAATGCCGATAATCGCGATGACTACCAGTAGCTCGACCAAGGTGAAGCCGGTTTGCCTTAGGCAAAGGCTTGGCCTTAGTCGCTGATCCATTTTAAAACCGCCATTTTTCATTGGAGCACCGTCACGGAGCGCGAGCAAAAAATCGCGCGAACACGCTTTTGCATGTTCGCCCCCGTGGCGGGTCTTTGATGCTCATCGTTCCGGTCTGGATGAGGCTTGCGCAAACGCAGGCTGCCTAATAGTTCATTTTAGCTTCCAGTGCATTGCATCCAAGCGGCAATTTTTGCAATAATGGACCGAAAACACGCAGTGTCCCCGAATTGTCGCGCCGCATCTGGCGAAGACAACCGCAACTCATGCCGCCGATCCGCTCGAAAGAAATTGCGCTGGCTTTCCCCCGCGGTGCACACCAGGAAGTGTTTATTACGGGCGTTCTGCGCTACGCGATGGAGCGCGGCTGCAACTGGTCATACGTCACGTCGCCGGAATCTTTGGCGCTGTCGGTGCTCGATCTGCAGGGATGGAAGGGTGACGGAATCATCGCCGCACTTAATACGCCCGCCGATGCGGCCTGTGTCAAGGAATTGAAAGTACCGGTCGTAAATATATCCGGAACGTTGGAATACGCGCCGGTGCCGCGCGTGAGTCTCGATAATCGGCTCGTAGGCAAACTCGCCGCCGAACATTTGATGGAGCGCGGGTTTCGTGCATTCGCGTATTACGGATTGCGCAACGTGGCTTACTCCAACGTACGCGGCGAGACATTTGAGGCGCGGTTGCGGGAGGCCGGGTTCAATTGCGAGTCGCTGTTAATGCGGCCGACGTATCGGGCGAAAGGCCTGCCATGGCACGATCAGCAGCGCCGGCTGGTCAAATGGTTAGAGCGCCTGCCGACGCCGGTGGGTTTGTTCGCTGTCACCGATTACCGGGCCCGCGAAGTGCTGGACGCTTGCCGGCAAATCGGCCTCAGCGTGCCGCAGCAAGTTGCCGTGATCGGTGTCGACAATGAAGAGGTGATTTGCGTGCACGTGCAGCCGCAGCTGACCAGCGTGGCGCGCAACAATCAGCAGGAAGGGTATCATGCGGCGGCGATCCTCGATCAGCTCATCCGCGGCAAACCGCTCGAGAGCGCCGAGGAAGTGATTCCCCCTCTGGGAATCGTAGCGCGAGAATCGACGCAAACCGTCGCGTTCAAAGACGCGCGATTATGCCAGGCGATCGAATACTTGAACCAGAATATCGAACATCCAATTGGGGTGGATGAATTGGCGTCGCAGGTTGGCGTATCGCGGCGTTGGATGGAATATGCATTTCGCGACGCGCTCAAGGAGAGTCCGTACCAATACATTCGCGAGTGGCGGCTAAAACTGGCGCGCGAGCTATTGGAAAAGGAGCCGGCGACGAAGATCTACCAAGTTGCACGCCGGACCGGCTTCAGCTCGGCCAAGCAGCTGACCACCGCGTTTGGACAAAAGTTTGGCGTAAGCCCGCGAGAATTCCAGCGATCGAGAAACGGACCATGAGCCACGACGAGCGCGGTGCGACACTCAGGCTGCGGATTCTCTCGGCCGTCTTGGTTGCCGGATTCGTTGCGACGGACGTGGAAGCGACGCTTCCGGCGTTTCGCGGCGCCGTCGGACAAGGCGCCGCGGCTACGGGCGGACGCGGCGGGGATGTGTATCATGTGACCAACCTGCTGGATTACCGCAGCGACAGCGAACAGAAGATTGAAGGCAGCCTGCGTCACGCGATACGCTCGGCCAGCGGCGCGCGCACGATCGTGTTTGATGTGGGCGGCGCGATCCAGCTACGCGAGACGCTTGAAATCCGCAAGAATAACCTCACCATTGCTGGACAGACGGCGCCCGGCGGAATTACCGTTTGGGGCTACCCGGTGGAGATATCCGGCGCGGCCGACGTAGTCGTGCGCTACTTGCGCGTGCGCGTGGGCGATTTCAACGTGCGCGCTTCCGGCACGCAGACGAAAGCGGGCGTCGAGGCTGAATTGCAGGGCGCCAAGGATCTCGATCCGCGTTCTGCCAATGGCCTGGACATCGGCCGTGCCAATCGCGTGATCGTAGACCATGTATCCGTAGCGTGGGGGCTGGATGAAACGCTCTCGGTGACGCGCTCGCGCGATGTCACCGTTCAAAACTCGATTATTTCCGAGAGCCTCAATGAGTCGTTTCATCCCAAGGGATCGCATGGGTATGGCTCGCTACTTCGCGGCGAGTTGACGCCGGCGGACCAGGAAGCCGGAGTCGGCGGATATACGTTTTACCAGAATTTGTGGGCTCATCATCGCGCCCGCAACCCGTCGATTGGCGGGCAGCAGCGGCTCGACGATGGCCAGGCGGAGGCGGGCCGGCGTCGCACGGACGTCAACCTCGTCAATAACGTGGTTTACAACTGGG
>DASXWB010000762.1:0-6497 GCA_036503915.1 Lacipirellulaceae bacterium
GAGAGGTGGCTTGGAGATCGAGAGGAGGAATTGGTGATTGAACGATCGGCCTCATGGGAAGAGTTGCGTCACGAAGGGTGTGTTGCGGCGAGTTGGCCGCATCCAGACAACGAGGTACAGCGATGGGCGCAGGAACAACGCAGGCAAGAATGTACGAGCACACAATAATTGTGGCTGAATCGTTGCCATGTTGGAATTGAACGTGGGGCAACAACCAGCATCGGAGACGATATCATGGCAACGAAGAACGACGTGACGGCCACGCAATCACTCACTTGGCGAGCTGGGAAGAAGCCACTCATCCGCATTGACGCTCAGGAGGGGAAGGCGATTATTGTGCCGACGCGCTGCGACGCGGACGAGCTTGCGGCGCTCGCCACGGCCGCGACAGAAGCTGCGAAAGTCTTGCGGGAGGCGAGCAAACCGGCTGCAAAAAAG
Organism: Lacipirellulaceae bacterium; assembly: GCA_036503915.1. Classification (GTDB taxonomy): domain Bacteria; phylum Planctomycetota; class Planctomycetia; order Pirellulales; family Lacipirellulaceae; genus JABDGM01. Next base: position 439 of record DASXWB010000762.1, read on the forward strand.
TAGCCCGTCCGAATACACGCTTCGATACACGCTTCGGCAGCGCGAACGAGCCTTGCCGGAGCGTGTCTTCTGTGTTTCAATACATGCAACAGTCGCGTTTCGGCCGTGCAAGAGGGTTCGAACGCTTCCGGGCGACTAGCTCAGTTGGTTAGAGCGCTGTGTTCACACCGCAGAGGTCACTGGTTCGAATCCAGTGTCGCCCACTCCGAACACTGCAGGAAGCCGGGGATTATTGCAGTCGCTGGCTTTTTCGCATTTCTGCGTCTTCGTTTGTCGACCAGTATCCACATTGTCGATGCTTGCTACTGCGCTTTTTCGTTCGCCCTGGCAAAGTGTTCATCGGTCGTTTGGCGGTAGTGACTTACGGCTCTCAGCGTATTCGAGTTGACCAATGACGCGCGGTTTTATCATCGTTTTTGGGTGCTTCTGCATGACTCCTCTCCCGTTACTCGCGGCTGAGAAGCCAAATATCATCCTGATTATGGCCGACGATTTCGGCTATGAGTGTGTGGCTGGCAACGGTGGCCAATACAAAACGCCGAACCTCGACAAGCTGGCCGTAACCGGCATGCGATTTGAGGAATGCTACGTACAGCCGCTATGCACGCCCACTCGTGTGCAGCTGATGACCGGGCTTTACAACGTCCGAAATTATTACAGCTTTGGCAAAATCGGCCGCGGCGCCAAAACTTTCGCCCACTTTCTGAAAGACGCCGGTTATAGCACCGGCATGGCGGGAAAATGGCAGCTTGGCCGGGCGAAGAATTTGCCGCGGCGGTTAGGCTTCGACGAATTCGTTTTATGGCAGCACACGCGACGCCCTCCGCGCTACGCCAACCCCAGCCTCGAATATAACGGCGAGGAGCGAAACTTCAATAACGGCAAGTATGGTCCGGACGTCATCAACGACTACGTCCTCGATTTCATCGCCCGGCATCGAGAGGGACCATTTTTTCTTTACTATTCGATGATGCTGACACATGCCCCATTCCAGCCGACGCCCGACAGCCCCGACTGGGACCCGGAGGCCCGTGGTGAGAAGGTCAAAGACGCGAAGTACTTTGCCGACATGGTTGCCTACGCCGACAAGCTTGTGGGCAGAGTCGTGGCGAAGCTCGAGGATTTGGGCATCCGCGAAAACACGCTGGTCATTTTTCTCGGCGATAATGGAACGGGCGCAGGGATCACTTCGCGGTTCCAGGGACGTGAAATCCGCGGCGGCAAGGGGCAGGCGATCAAGCGCGGTATGCACGTGCCACTGATCGTCAATTGGCCTGGGCACGTCGCCGGCGGCTCCGTGAACAACAACCTCGTGGCAAGCACGGATTTTCTGCCAACAATTTGCGAGGCGGCCGGCGTCAAGTTGCCAGCCGCAATGCCGGCCGATGGGCAGAGTTTCTATGCGCAACTTCTGGGACAGACGGGCACGCCCCGCGAAACGTTGTACTGCTGGTACGCCCGCGGCACCGCAATGAAGAACGTACGGGAGTTCGCCATGACCAAGCGATATAAACTGTACCGAGGCGGCCATTTCTTCGACGTTGTGACTGACCCAGAAGAGCGATCGCCGCGGAAGATTGCCGAACTGAGGGGTGACGCGGCAGAAGCTGCGAACAAACTGTTGAGCGTGCTCGAACAATATGCCAACGCGCGTCCTGCGAGCGTCGATGCCGCGGCGGCGGCTGCAAGCCAAAACTCCCGCAAGGGCGATCGCCCACGTCAAAGGCGAGGGCAGCGCCGACGCGCGGCCGCCGGCCAAGTTGAATCGCCCTGAGCCATCGATTTCCACGTACGACCGATTCTCGCGCCTATGAGTCCGCTGCAATCGAGCTCACTGCGATGTTCGAAGCAACGCGTACACTGCGTCGAAGACAGGCTTGGGCCGACGATTGCGATCAAAGAGCAGCGGGTAGTTGACGCGACGCCAGGGGAAGTAGTTGAGCCAGCTTTGACCGTCGTGCAGGTTCCAGAAGGAAACTCGCTCGATGATGTCGCTGTTCTCGTCAAATAGCTTGAACAGTTCCACGTATTGTTCGAGCTGTTTTTGCTCAATCTCTTTCGGCAGGCCGTTTTTGTAGGGGTCATGCGTCGCCAGCTCGTCCCGGTACTTTCCGCCATCCGCCCACCAGCGGCTGCGCTTGACGACATCGATATCCAGTTCCGAGACGACGACTTTAATTTTAAGCTTTCGCAGCGCGTCGAATGTTTCTCGAAGCTGCGGAATCGAATCGTCACCAAGCTCAAAGTGGCCCTGCATACCGTAGGCATCCACTGGAGCTCCCTTTTGCTTCAACTGAGACAGTAGCTCGACAACCTTTTTGCGCTTGCCCGGCATGTGGTCGTTGTAGTCGTTGTAGATCAACAACGCATCCGGGGCTTTGGCACGCGCGGCCTGGAACGCTGTGACAATGAAGTCGATGCCGGTGGTGCGAGAGTACACCGAGTCTCGCAGCAGGCCGCCGTCGCCGTCGGCGAGCGCTTCGTTCACTACGTCCCACATGGTCACGGCGTCGCCGTACCGTTCGACGATAGTATGGACGTGAGTTTCAATGCGACGCAGCAGCGTTTCGCGAGACACTGGATTGCCGTTTTCCTCCATCATCCACTGATCGGTACGGTCGTCCTTCGCCCAGACCAGGCAGTGGCCAGCGACTTCGAGATTGTTGGCGCGTGCGAATTCAACGAAGCGATCGGCGGCCTCAAAATTCCATTCGTCTTCGGCCGGATGAATGGTCTGCGGCTTCATGCAGTTTTCCGGCGTGAGAATCTGGAAATGATGCCGGATCAGGGCCGCATCCTCCGGGTTCTGCAGCACGACATGGCTGACACCGACGCCAAGTTTGAAGCGAGCACCGGCGGCTCCTTTCAATGACCGGAGATCGTGCTGCGGGCTTCGCGAAACGTCCGGTTTCGAATCCTGTTTCTCCTGTGGATCCTCGCCCCACAGGTGCTCCGGAAAGTCTTGTTCGTAGCGCTTCACAAGTGCTGCCACGTCGGCGTTAACGATGTAGATTTTGCCACGAATCTCCTTTTGTTCGCCCGCATTCAGACCACCGAGGCGAAAGTCGCTGTGAATACACGCGGCCACGCCTAGGAACAGCTCCTGGTACGGCTGCCAGGCGACTGCCACGATTTTATCTCCGTTTTCCGAGAAACAACCAATCAGACCGCTGGACGGTATGAGCGTGCTCAGCGGCCTTGGATTAACGTCGTTTCGATCGACATGAGCTGGGCAGTACACCTGGCCAGGCGTGTATCGTGCTTCGACCGCCCACGGAGTCGTCGGCAAAAGTGAAAGTTGTCCATCGAGAAAGATGAAGCACTTTCGCGCGAAGTCCGGAACGGTCTTTCTTTCGTCATCGGGCAAGCCGGTGAAGCGGTCCACACGAATGCATGGTTGCGCCCAATAGGCTTGCGACGGCTTATTGGTGGGGTTGGATGCCCGGAGCCGAAAGTCGACTTCGTCGCGGCCTGCCATGATTTCGTGATCAACGATGACTCCATCGCTGAGGCGATCGCGCAGCTTTAATCTTCGACGATCTGAGCTGGCGTCAACGATCTCCGTTTTGTGGCCGATAACCGTTTCGTTCCAATTTCTGTCCGTTGAGCCAGGGCGGCAATAGGCCTCTAAGTAAAGAACGCGGATTTCACGGCCATCGAGATCGCCGCTGATCGTTAAGAAACCATTCTCCCAGGCAATAGTCAGGCCGGGAACTTCCGGCTCATCTGCCCGTGCAGCGCCAACACAGCAGCTGTTTAGCGTGAAAAGTATTAAGCAAACGTGGTGTTCGAGATGCATTCTCATTGGTCTATAGACCCAATGGAGACGGACGAGCAAAGAAACAGAGTTAGGTTTTATCGACCGCAAGCTAGTCCCGCCATAACCAGGGTCGTGGCAATACTGCTCGCGGACACGTCCGTTGTGCCATCCAGCTTACAGGCGCCGTTGCCAGCGTCAGAATTATGGCAGTTGTCGGCTCGGGCACTGACGCAATTGACATGGTCGCACTAGCGGATGCCACGCTGAAGTAGGCGCGCCACACATTGTACATTTGCTGGGTCCCATCATACTTGCGCCAGACGACGTAGTCGGCGGCATCCACGTCACGATCGCCATCGAAATCGCCCAAGGACGTCTCCGGGGCGCCACTGTGGGCGCGTGCGGTGGTGGTCCACAACTCTTTGAAATCAACGCCAGGATCGCCTCCGTCAGTGGCCCGATTTTTGTAGGGACTGGCGGCGGACAAGCGGAAATCGCCGCTCGCCGGATCAACGAACCCAATGCCTTGCGGAAAACTCGCCGGGTAGAAATTATTCGCAGGATAGGCGGCTGCATTTACTCCTGCGAGCACATTGCCCTCGAACGTCCACTCGGCATAGGCGTTGAGTGCGGCTGTGCCTGATCCCACGCCCCCGCCAAACACCCCGTACTCTCCAGCCGGACCAAGATTGTCGCGCACGACAAGGTTCGTGTTCGGTTGATTCCGGCTGTCGCCCATGACCAGGAATTGATTGCCCGCGAGGTTGCTCGTGTTGTGCTGAATCGTTACGTCGTCCGTTCCGCCATTCGGAGAATTGAGTATTTGGAACAACCGGCCGCCGACTTGATCCCAGAAATTCTGCGCAATGAGGATGCGACTCGTCTGCTGGCTGGCTCCTGTGTCGTCGTAGGCGGAGATGTTCAGACCTTGGTCCGAGTTCTTGATGATATTGTATCGAAACGTCACGTCCTGCACGGCCGACCAGGGCGCCTGCCCGTCTTCGCCGCGGACGGTCATGAGGATGGCAAACCCCACTTGCGAATCCGCCCAGTTGTTCTCGAAGACGTTCCCTTCTACCAGCACGCGGCGGGCGTTCTTGAGTTCAAAGCTGTTCTTGATACTCCAATCGTTGCCGTCAAAGCTCGGATCGCCGGCTTTCCAGCGCAGCGGCTTGAACAGGTGATTGTGGCGGATGACGATATCTTGCGGCACGAGGTTGGCGATGCCTGGGGGCGAGCCGCCAAACATGATATTTTCTGTGGCCGCCGCCAGGTAGTTGTTCTCGATCAGATACGGGCCGGGGGCGGTCCAGCCGCCGATCGCCTGCGCGTCGGCGCCCCGTTCGTGGATCTCATCGATGCAACTATCCACAACGGCGCTGCGAATGGAATTGAGCGCCACTCCACGGCGAACGTTCGCATTGACGTGCCCGTGGATGTAGCAGCGATCGACGATTAAATCCGATGGCAGGTCGGCGACGCTGGTCGAATCTGAGCCAAAGTCCAGCAAGTTGAAGACTGCCGAAGTTTGATTCGTGAGCGCCGCGCCGATGTTCAGCCCCACCAGCCGGTATTGGCTTGCTCCCGGCTGAGTCTTGAACACCGGCGCCGCGTTAGGCGTGACGATCCGCGGCATCGACGGCGCATCGAGCGGCGACGCGCGACGTCCCGGCTCGGGCAAGGTTGCGTAGCTTGACGATTGAATATGTATCCAGCCGGGGGTCGATTTGCGCGGCAGCGTGAAATTCCCGCTGAACACCGCTCCGGCTGCCAGTTCGATCGTGTCGCCAGGCTGCGCGGCGTTGATCGCGGCCTGCAGGTTGCCGCCGGCCGGAACATGAATTCGCTGGCCAGAAAGCGGCGCGTAGGTTGCATTGACGAGTTCCCGCGGCAGCTCGGGGGATTGTGCGATCGCTTGTGAGCTGAAAGCGGCGAAAACGAATCCAGTAGCGACCGCAATGTATTGAATCAACCATGCACGATAGAAAAACCGCATGATTCACCTGCTCCCGGTCAAGGAGGCGCATCGGCCACTAGTCCGACGCGTACCGCTGCGTCCTCGGTGCATTATGACGCCCAATCTCCGACCGTCAAACTAACGCCTCACCTAATAACCAACCAAATTCGCCGACATTCGGAGCTTCCGTTACCGCATCGCCTCAACGTGGAATGTCTTCAATTGGGTCCAGGTTATGATACGTGTGACATAGCGCATAAAGTGCGAGCGAGGCCAATACAGAAGGCCCCGCGATCATGCCGGCTGTGAACACGGCGAATGCATTGATGGCGAATCCTGTCC
>DASXWB010000763.1:0-1884 GCA_036503915.1 Lacipirellulaceae bacterium
ATGATGGGCATGCCGGGCTGTAAATCCTCGGTACTTGTTAGATTGCGAATCGTGATTCGGTCATTTGTTGTATTGCCAGTCGCGAAGGCGTTCACATTGCCGGTCCGCTGTTCGGCGACATCAATTCCTAGCGCCGCTGAATTGCTAAAGTTGATCGCTCCGCTGCCTGAAGCATCGATCGTCGCGCCGCCGGTGCCAATCGTAAACAGTCGATCCGTGCTGGCAGCTGACCCCACATATTTGAGTGTTGAACCCTGTATGTACAAATTGCTTGCTGCGTTCGAAGAGCGGCCGATGCTGCTGGATAGAGCGCCATTTGCAAGTGCCGATGCTGTAAGCGTTGTACCTACATAGACCTGGTCGTTTGGAATATCGTCGCCATCGTCGAAACCGATCTGGTCCTCCTCGGCGGCTTTTTGCAATGAGACTAAGTACTTGGCCACAAGGCGCGTCGCGCCCGTGTAATCATTGTTGCCGATGATTCGCACCTCGCCGCCATTGGTGGCAACGACGCTCGCCGTTCCGGTGAGCTGGTTGACATTGGGAAGCGTTAAAGTGCCGGATCCGCCGCCGAGCCGATAGGTGTTCGCGGCCGGCGTAATCATGCCTGTAAATGTGCTTCCCGTCTCATGCGCGGCAAGGCTCATGTTTGCCGCACTCGCAAGCGCGCCGGTGAAATCCAGATTCATGCCATACTCGGTCGCGCCGAGCATGAGACCACCTGTGTCCGCGGCGTCGAGCTTACCAATGATTCCGCTGACGCCCGCATCGACACCGACGGCTCCGCCAGTCGACACAACCTGCGCTGTATTGCCCATGTCCGCGCTGGTGCTAAAGTGCACGTTCGCTCCCTGAACGATTGTATTTGCAGAGTATGTGCTGTTGCCGCCGGTAATCACGACCGCGCCCGTGCCGCGGAATCGGTAGTGCCCAATGTAGTTGCCCGGATTGATGGTTTGTGTTTCACTACTCCATTCGTTATGCAACCCGCCTGTTATTACGGTTCTGCCGGAGCCGTCGAATGTAAGAATGCGCCCGCCATCGGTGGTCGGCGGCATTTCTTCGGTGTGGTTGGGAAAATGGCCGCCACTGAGCGTCAACGTTTTGCCGGTCGGCAAAAGATTTATCCACCCCCGCGCATTGTCCTGGTAAACAATGCCGGCCCACTCCAGCGAATTCTCGCCTTTAACCGTCTGCCACTGGCCGATGATCATGTCGTTGGCGATCTCGCGACTGTCGTTATCAGATAAGAAGTTGTACCCCGTCTGCAACGAGCCTGCCGCCGGTCCTTCTTGCTTGACGTCGCCGGTGCCGAGCGCATTGTTGTGGCCCAACACAAGGTTGCCACGACCGATGATCGTGCGGCCAGAGTAACTATTGTTGCCGCGGAGGATCACTCGTCCGAACGGCAATTGTGGATTGGACACACCGCTGCCGTAGCTCATCCGGCCGGCGCCAGTAATTGTGCCGCTAATGTCAACTGTGCCTTGGGCGATTGTGCCATTGTTGATGCCCAATGGTATGTCCTGCGTCGTGTCGCCGATCGTGATCGGCAAATCGAGCGTCGTGATGTTCCCGGTAACGAAGACGGTCGCAGCAGGAGACCTGGCCCGAAACGATACGCCGCCCTCGCCGCTCATGGCGCTCATTTCCTGAATGCCGCCGACGAGCGTGATGTTCCGGGTTCCATCGATGTCCAGACTATCGTTGAGACCGATCAACGCGCTGACAATGTTTGTCGCACCGGCAACTCCCTGGCTGATAATCAGCGCGGCGCCGCAGTTGTACGCGCAGATCTCCATATCTGGATCTGGATTGGTGCTGTCATTTAACTCAAAGTTTTCGAATACGAGTCGGCCGCCGCTCGATGTGACATTGGTAGTC
>DASXWB010000764.1:0-2220 GCA_036503915.1 Lacipirellulaceae bacterium
GCACTAAAGCTGCAGCTGCGCAAGGGCGCCATGGTCCGCAGCCGCTTTCAATGCTTCGTCCGCGAGCAGATCGTGTGCGAAGGTCAAATCCGCGGCATCCCGATTCCGGTCGATGCGCTCACGGCGCGGGCCTATTGTAGCCACGCTGGTGAACGTTATGCAAATGGATAGCAGGCTCAGAATACCAGAGGGGGAGAGCGGGAGAAGGGGAGAGGGGGAGAATCGCGATGTGCGCGTATCTTTGTGTCTCCCCCTCTCCGGAGTAGCGCAACAGAAAAGTGTCACCAGCGCGGGTAAACTAAGTGCGCAAGGTGAGTGCTTCGACCGGGATCGGGATGCCGCGGATCTGGCCTTCGCACACGGCCTGCTCGCGGACGAAGCATTGAAATCGGCTGCGGATCATTGCGCCGGGCCGCACCTGCAGCTTTTGCGCAGCGATCACGAGGCGGTCGCCGGGGACGACGGTGCCGCGGAAGCGCACCTCGTCCATGCCGCCGAAGCCGATCATCGGGGCATCCATCAAGTTGTGCCGCTGCACGTGATAGCCGCACACCTGAGCCGCGCACTCGCACATGATCACTCCCGGCATGAGCGGCAGTCCCGGCATGTGGCCGCGAATCCAAAACTCATGCGGCGTGACGTCTTTGTAGCCGACGCAGATGCCGCTAGCCGGATCGTCGTAGACGATCGCGGTGAGCTGCTCCATCTCGTGGCGCTGCGGATTGAAGCGGCGAATCTCGTTGATGTCCGCCACGACGCGGTTCACGTCGAACGCTGAAAAATCGATGATCAGGTTCTTGGCAGCCACAAGTTTGCGTTTCGCGAAATACAGTCGTTGCTATGTTTTGACCTGATGCCGCCGGTTCTTGCGAGGCCGGCTGCAGGCAGGTCGCCGGCCGTGATTGGCTTTCTTCACTTTGCGTCCAGGTTTCGCCATGGGGTTTCCTTGTATCGAGAGTTTTACTGTGTTTGATCCGATAAGTTTAGCAATACCGGTGCATTCGGGGAAGCTTAGGTGTCAGGTCTCGGATTTGGAACTGACACCTGACACCTGAAACCTGACACCTATTGCATAGAACGCGACCGCGCTAATTCTTTGGCGCCAGGTTCCAAGCTGTCATCCAGGTGATGGATACCGGCACGAGGCCGAAGTCCTTTCGCAAGCGCTTGTCCATGTCATTAAGATGGCCGGCGCCGTAGAAGATGCCCAGGCTTTTCTTGCCGGCGGCCAATTGCTCCTTCAGCACCTTGAGCGCCATCTTGTTACGCTCGGTAATGATCACCGAACCTTGCTCACCGCCGAAGCTGACCATCAGGCTTTCCATTTCCGAAAGCTGCTTGGCCAGCGCGGTTTTGAGCCGACGGGGCCGATCCTTAGAAAACAGCGCCGCGAACAGCTCAAAGTCGAGCGACTCGCCCTTGGCGGTCATTTCGCTCTGGTGCTCCATCGCGTGGCTCATCAGCTTGAAATACATCTGCAAAAAGCTTTCCTTGCGGTCGCGCATAGCCTTGGCGAACTGATCGGGCGTCATGTCGGCATGCACGAAGTTCGGCCGCGTGTAATCGATCTCTTCCAGCTGATGATCCAGCTCCAGCAGGTTCTTCATGCCGTTCTGCAGGAAGCCGACGGGATGGGAACTAGATGCGCCACGGCCGCGCTCCACCACCGTGCCTTCCGGCGCCACAAGCTCATAGAGCAGCGCATCGTACTGCTTGAAGTATTCGTTCAACTGCTGGTAGTAGGCCACGTCGCCAACATGCACGGCGCCGACGAGGTCGACGACGACGCCCGGATGCGCGACGCCCGGGGCGCCGGTGGCCGGCGCCGCGGAATAGCGAACAATCGCCGTCTGCATGCCTACGACTTTGCCGTTTTCATCGTGGTGCAAGCGAACCCAGTCCTGGCCGATCTTCGGGTCCTTGGCATCGACCGCTTCCGCATCTTTTGATTCGGACTTCGGCGACTTGGTCTTGGTTGTCTCTGCGAAGGCGCGGCCGAACGCGAGCTGACAGATGCCGAGCGCGACGGCAACGACGAGCGGCCAGCGCCGAATCGGAGCATACGAAGTCATCCAGCAAACCCTTTACTGTTGAGAGGGCAGAAGAACTTGAGATTGCCAGCCGGCCTTCAAAGAATGAGCGCGGCGCGCAGCGCCTCGATGGCAAGTATACGGCGCGGCACTCTCGCGGACAAAGCCGCGGCTTGGAGCGAGCGGCCGC
>DASXWB010000765.1:0-10234 GCA_036503915.1 Lacipirellulaceae bacterium
GTGCCGCTCCAAGGACGCGGCAAGATCCTCGGCATCATGACTTTCGTGCAATCGGAATCCGAGCGCCAATATACGCCAGCGGACCTGGAGTTCGCGGAAGAGCTGGCCCGGCGCGCCGCGGTGGCCATCGACAACGCCAAACTGTATGCCGAGCTGCGCGAGGCCGATCGCCGCAAGGACGAGTTTCTTGCCACGCTTGCCCACGAACTGCGCAACCCGCTCGCGCCGATCCGCAATGCTTTGCAAATTCTAAAAATGCCGCGCGTCGATGCCGCCACCGGGCAGCAGGTTCGCGAAGTGATGGAGCGGCAGGTCGATCATCTTGTCCGCCTCGTGGACGATCTGCTCGACGTGTCGCGCGTCATGCGCGGCAAAATCGAGCTGCGCAAGGAGCAAATCGAGCTGGCCTCGGTCATCGCTCGCGGCGTGGAGACGGCCATGCCGCTGATCGAAGTGCAGGGCCATGAACTATCTGTGGTGGTGCCGCCAGATTCGCTGATGCTGGATGCCGACCCCGTGCGACTGGCGCAAGTTATCGGGAATCTGCTCACCAACGCGGCCAAGTACACTGAGGCCAACGGTCGCATCTGGCTATCGGCCGAGCGCGACGACGGCCACGTATCGCTACACATCCGCGACAACGGCATCGGCATTGCGCCCGATATGCTGCCGCATGTGTTCGATTTGTTTGTGCAATTGGACGAAGCCGCGACCAGGTCGCAAGGTGGCTTGGGCATCGGCTTGACACTGGTGAAGAACCTCATCGAGATGCACGGCGGCACGGTGGAAGCAAAAAGCGCCGGCCTGGGGAAAGGAAGCGAGTTTATCGTGCGGCTGCCCCTTTCCGGCGTCCAGCGGCCGATCGAATCAGGCGATGATGGCGCCGGCCACGAGGTCGAGGGTTCATCGTGTGGCCATCGACTGTTGGTCGTAGATGACAATCCGGATGCCGCTAACAGCCTGGCCTTGCTGCTGAGGTTGAAGGGGCATCACGTCGAGGTGGCCCATCACGGTCCTGCCGCGCTCGAGATCGCGCAAAACTATCGTCCCGAAATGATCTTCCTCGACATCGGCATGCCCGGAATGGACGGTTATGAAGTTGCCCGGCGGCTTCGCCAGCATCCCGAACTGAAGAACGTCGTGCTGGCCGCATTGACCGGCTGGGGGCAGCAGGAGGACAGGCGCCGCTCCGCCGAGGCAGGCTTTGATCATCACTTAGTGAAGCCGCCCGAGCCCAAAGCCGTGGAAAGCCTGTTGGGAGACCTCGGGCAACGAAAAGCATGAGTTGTGTAAATCGGCGAGTGACATGCTCACGCCGCTATCGCCGCGAGAGCATGCCACGCGCTGAACGCGGCGTTACTCAATTTTCTTTGCTTCAATCGTTGCGCCGCCCTGCGAGTGGATTGCCTTCTCGACTTTGCCCTCGTCGTTCGTCACGAATTTGATTTCGGCGACGACAGCCTTCCAGAAGAACGTATCGGTCGCCTTCGCGAAGAGCTCAAATTCCGGCTGCCCGGTCATCTGCGCCAGCATTTTCTTCCCATCGCGCCGAATCGTCATCACGCCCAATCCTTTGTATTCGTACTTGCCGGCATAGCGGTCGAGTGTCCCTTCATCGACCCCAATAATCTTTTCATCCGGAAGTCGCTTGGCGACGAAACTCTGCCCGCCTTGCGTGTGACGGGCGGAGACGACCTGCCCGCTATCGTCCTTGATGAATTCGATCTGAGCATCCACCGCCTTCCAGAAGAACTGGTTGGGTCCGAACGGAAAGATTGGAAAGCGCGGCTGGCTGGTAAGCTGAGCCGTCAATTGGTTGCCTTCCAGCGTCACATCCATCACCGCTCCGAAATAATCGTAGCGGCCAACGTAGGCGGCAAACGTCGTAGGATCCACTGATTCATCGACTTCATATTTCGGACGCGGCTTCATCTCCTGCCACAGGAAAAAGTCGGCCACGATTTCCGCGATCGACCCTGGTTCCAAGCCGGGCAGATTGGGAAATGCGTTGTGAAACACGACCACTGTCGTACTCTGATCGGGATAACGGGTAAGATGCGACAGCCAGCCGTTGAGGCCGCCGCTGTGGGAAATTGTTTTCAGGCCTCGGTGTTCGCCCGTCATCCAGCCGTAGCCGTATTTCATTGGCGGCTCGTCGCCCGAGCTAAGTGTGACCGGCGTGAACGCTGCCTCCAATGATTCCTCAGAAAGTACTTTGCCGTTGAAGATGCCTTCGTTCCATCGCATCAGGTCTTCCACGGTCGAGTAAAGATTGCCCGCAGCCCCTGCACGAGACATGTCCCAGTTGATCGCCTTCGTCGTTTTTTCGCCTTCAACGCTGTAACCGGACGCTTCGTGTTCGAGCAGCGCCGTCGCCGTGTGAACCCCCGTGTCGTGCATTCCGAGCGGCTCGAAGAACGTATCGCGCAGATAATCATTAAACGACTGGCCGCTTACCTTTTCCACAATTGCACCAAGCAGAAAATAACCTGAGTTGTTGTAGGCAAATTTTTCGCCGGGATTGAAATCGAACGGATCGTTCTTGAACGAGTCGATCATTTCCTGGATTGTTGCGGAGGACGCCACGGTGGAATAAAAATCGGATTTCGACGTGAAGCTTTTGATTCCCGACGAATGCGTCAATAGATGATGGAGCGTTACCTCGTCGCCCCGCGGGTAGTCGGGAAAAAACTTGCTCAATTTGTCGGTCACATTCAGCTTGCCATCCTCCTGAAGCTTCAAGATCGCCGCCCCGGCGAACTGCTTGGTGATCGAGCCAATGCGGAACTTCGTCGTGGTCGTGATGGGAACATCATGCGACAGATCGGCCATGCCGTAGCCGCGGCTAAAAAGTACCTTGCCATCCCGCGCTACCAATACGGCTATCCCGGGCTCATCCTTTTTCGTCATCTCTTCCAGCAACTTGGAAACAACCGTGCCGGGATCAAACGGATCCGGCGCTGTCGCCCCTTTGGAGACCAGCAATTCGGCGATGTGATCATAGCCGCGGACCTTGGCGGCCTGCGCCGCGGTAATCCCTTCCGGAGCCTTGGTATTGAGATCGCCGCCAAGCGCGGCCAGTTTCACAACAGTTTCGCTGTCACCAGTGAACGCCGCTTGAAACAGCCGCTTGGCCAGACGGTCCGGGGAGAGGAAGCGGAAAGTAAAGCCCCAATCGCCAGCATCGTTCACGACTTTGATCAGCAATCGATTTGTGCCTTTTTGCAATTTGACGGAAAACACATCCTGATCAGCCACCAGCGCGCGCGGCGCGGAATACTGGTGCACCAGCTCCCCATTGAGCCAAACGCGCACCGCGTCGTCGCTGCCCAGCCCCACCAACCGCGACACTTCATCGGACGACTCGATCGTCGCCGCCGCATAGCCGACGGCGAATTCATGCTTGCCCAGCGCCTTGATGAGATCGATTTCGTCGGTAGAACTTTCGTGTCCTCGCCACTTCTGTTCGCCGCCGCGCACAGCCGCGGTTTGATCGGCTTTAGGTTCGATCTTGGCCTCGCCGCCAGTCTCGTCGAGCAAATCTTGTTCAAAGCCCGTCTTCCGGGTATTTGCCAGATCAGGCGTCGCGCCATCTTCCTGCGCCGGGATTGGCCCCAGCACGAGCCACTCTTTCATGTGCTCGTCGGGCAGGACGGTTGAGTACATTGCGTCCGCGGCCGTTGCGCGGTGTGAGTGGCAACTGTGGGAAACGCAAGCCGCTGAGAAGAGCATCACTTGGAGCGAAACAGAAACGAGCTGCCCGATGCGCTTGTGTGACACGTCGTTGCTTGCCAAAAGACAACGGTTCCACTTGATCGAAGAAACGGTAACCATACTGACTCCAGTTTTGCGGCACGATTTTGAGGCCCCGGCCATTCTGGTTCGGATTTGTCGTAAATGCAACCGGCGCACGTAACGGAAGCCAGATTGCGATTAGTTGCAACGCTTCGCTCGTGTCGGTAACTTGTTTGCAGCAAGCCCGCCGTTCTATGGCGGCGATACGCACAGGCCCGCGGCATCAAACGACTTTCCAATGGAACTCACGCCGCTCGATTGGACAGTCATCGCGCTCTATTTTCTGATGAGCCTCGCCATCGCGCTCTTTTACGCGCGCCGCGCGCGCGGCAGCACGAGCGAGTTCTTTCTTTCAGGGCGCGACGCGCCGTGGTGGCTCGCCGGCACTTCGATGGTCGCCACCACGTTTGCAGCCGATACGCCGCTGGCCGTCACCGGCTTTGTTGCCAACAACGGAATCGCCGGCAACTGGTTGTGGTGGAGCTTTGTCATGAGCGGCATGATGACCGTGTTTTTTTATGCCCGGCTGTGGCGGCGCGCCGAGGTGATGACTGACGTTGAATTCGCCGAACTGCGATATTCGGGCAAACCGGCCGCGTTCCTGCGCGGCTTTCGCGCGCTTTACCTAGGATTGCCGATTAATTGCCTCGTTCTCGGCTGGGTAAACCTGGCCATGGTCAAGATATTGCGGGCCACTCTCGACGTGAGCGACACCGCGGCGTTGGCCATTCTCGCCGGCATGCTGCTGTTCACGGCGTTTTACACGACGCTTGCGGAATTGTGGGGCGTGCTGGTGACCGACCTATTTCAGTTCGTACTGATGATGGCCATGGTGATTTTGCTGGCCGTATTTGCCGTCGACGCCGTCGGCGGAATCGATCAGCTCAAGAGCCAGGTTCGCGCGCTCGATTCGGCGGGCGGCGAGGCCGAATCGCGGCTTGCGTTTTTTCCGCCGCTCGATTCAGTGTGGATGCCGGCGATGACGATGTTGGTTTACCTTGCTGTGAATTGGTGGGCGACGTGGTATCCCGGCGCAGAACCGGGTGGCGGCGGTTATGTTGCCCAGCGTATCTTTTCGGCAAAAGATGAACGGCACGGCGTGCTTGCCACGCTGTGGTTCAACATCGCGCACTATGCGCTGCGGCCGTGGCCATGGATCTTGACCGCCCTGGTTTCGGTCGTGCTCTATCCCGACTTGGCCGACAAAGAGGTGGGCTACATCGAGACGTTCATGGACCCGGCCGTCTTTCCCAGCTCGCTGCGCGGACTCATGATTGCCGGATTTGCCGCTGCATACATGTCGACCGTGGCAACGCAATTGAACTGGGGCGCATCGTACATCGTGAACGACTTTTATCGGCGCTTCATCCTCCGCGACGGCAGCGAGCGACATTACGTGGTTGTATCGCAAGTGGTCACGCTGCTGATCATGGCCGTTTCCATGGTCGTCACGCTTTATCTGGAGTCGGTCGGCGAAGCATGGAAGCTGCTTCTTGTCGTCGGAGCGGGCACGGGACTTGTACTTCTATTGCGCTGGTATTGGTGGCGGATCAATGCCTGGTCGGAAGTTGCCGCGATGGTGGCCGCCGCTGCCGTTTCGCTGCTCCTGGAATTTGTTTGGGGCTGGAAGACCAGTGGCGCCGATTTCGCTCGTGGAGTGCTGGTGACAGTGAGCGTCACGACCGCGGCCTGGATTCTCGTAACTTTGCTTTCACCGCCCGAGCCGCGCGAAAAGCTCATCGCCTTCTACCGCAGGGTCCGACCGGCCGGGCCGGGCTGGCGCCCAATCGCGGCACTCGTGAACGATGGCGTTGTTGGGCGAGAAAGCCTGGTGCTCAATTTCGTGAACTGGGCCGTCGGCTGCGCTTTGATCTACGCATCGATGTTTGGCATCGGATATTTGCTCTTCAAGGAATGGCTCGCTGGGCTCGTTTGCGTCTTGATCGCGCTGGTTTCGGCCGCGGTGATCCCGCGCAATCTATCCCGCGCCGACTGGCGTGAGCCGGCTGTTTGAAGATTCGTGATTTACCATAGAGTGCCAAAGGGCACGGAGTGCCAAAGACAGGGAGGCAAGGAGACAAGGAGGCAAGGAGACAGGGAGACAAGGAGACAGGGAGACAAGTAGAAACAGACACTTCCACCAAAGGCGCGATGAAGTTCTACCAAGGCTCACTCCGTGACTACGCCCCTTGGGCTGGCAAGTTCTCATCTATTTTGCAGTATTAGCCGCTGATTCGGCGTCTTGACAACGCTACGGGTCGCGAAAAAACGCCCTTGTACAAACGAAAAAGCTTGACAGCGCCGCAGGCCGTGTCTACAAAAAAGTCGGCCTACTGTGCCGGCTGGCGGTGGGATTGTCGGCACTTTGCGTTCTCGTTTTCTGCCAGATTCTGCCTCTTTGATGCACCGGGAGTGAGCTAATGAACCCGCGAGCTGTAGCTTCGTTTATTCTAGCCCCGTCATTTCTTTTTGCGGTCATTCTCCTTAGCCTTGCCCCGGCAAACGCCCCGGCCGCAACGCTCGTCGGCGACCCGTTCGTTTCGCCAACTACAGGCTGGGCCGATGCCTTCCCGCCGCCGACGCGGGCCGGCAATTGGCGCCTCAATCTACACGCTCCGACGTTGATGGACACCAACAACGCAAATCCACCCACGTCCGGGGCGACGAGCAACGACGGCACCTATCAGCCGGACGTGCTCGTCAAAGACACGTTCCTGGCGCCCGGCACCTACGACCTCACAGCCCGGATGCGCACGAACGATGACGATATCATCGGACTGGTGTGGAATTATCAGGACCCGAACAACTACTTCCGCGTGGGGATTCGCACGCAGAACGCCGGCAGCTTCGGCGGTACGCAAGGCCTCGCCGTGCAGAAAATCGTGGGCGGCGTGCTAACGCAAATCAGCCCGGCGGGAACCGGCGTCGGTGCGGCCACGCCGATTACTCAAGCAATGATCAACAACCGCACGCCTTTCGACTTGAAGGTTTTGGTTGACGGCCCCAATTACCAGGTGCAATTCAACGGCACGCCAATCGTGAGCGGCACCGATCCCGACCTCGCCGCCGGCCGAAAGGTTGGGCTTCAATCCTGGGCACAACTGTCCGATACCGACGAAACCCCTGACCCAGTTTTTTGGGGCACCGAACTGGAGTCGATCTCGGTCACTCAGGGCGACGCCGTGCTCTACAGCGAAACATTCGCCGCCCGGCCGCACCAATGGCGCCAGCTGGTCATGACCAACGCGACCGGCACCGTCAATACCGGCAACACGGCCTCGAAGGATGACCTTGGCAACTTCGGAATCGCGCTTAACGATCCGTGGATTCACCAGGTATCCAACGGCTTTGAGAACGCCACAGTGAACAACACCGACTTCATCGGCCCGGCGATCGTCGTCGATGAACCGGGCAGCACCGACTTTTCAGATTATGAGATGAAAGTACGCATCGGCGCAACCGACAATGATGGTCTCGGCGTCCTTGTGCGTGTGCAAGACGACAATAACTACTACCGCATCAACTTCACAAACGAAGCGATCGGCACGGGTACGACGCGCGCCCCACGCGGAATGAGCGTTCAGAAGGTGCAAAACGGCACCTGGACCGAACTGTTCCGCGACAATCAGGACACACCACTTTTCGTGTACACGCCCGGCGCGGCCGGCACAAAGCCGGATACGGCCGGCTTCCCAATGTTCGACCTATCGGTATCTGCCGTCAGCAACACGCTCGCCATCAAAGTAACCGACCACTTGGGGAACGCAATCGATTACCCGCTGATTGTGGACGGCACGAATCCGCTGCTTTCGGGCACGGTTGGGTTCGCGACTTGGGGCACCGAAAACGTGTACTATATGAACTACGGCGGCGTGAGCGGCCCGCTGCTGACGTTGGTCCCGGAGCCGACGACCATCGGCCTCTTGGCTATTACGCTGCTCGGCGCGGCCCGCGTTCGTCGCCGTATATCGCAGCGGCCGCTGCGACGCTGACGCCAATCAGTATTAACCACAAAGTGAACAAGGACACGAAGAAGAATTCAGCATCCTTACTTGGTGCTCTTTGTGTCCTTCGTGGTTCGCTTATTCCACTTAATTGCTGCCCGCTGGCTACAGCTTCCGATCCGCGATCGCGTTGAACGTCTCGAGCACGGTGGCATCCACGCCGGGATTCAATCGCCGGATCTCGTCGATGAGGATCTCGAACGCCGCTTCGCCGGCGACGATCGACGGAACTTCCGCGATCAGCGGATCGCGAATCGCAGAGGTAATGAGGCGGATGTTGGCCGACTCGATGAGCGGCGCCTTCGTGAAATTCGTGACCGCGATCACGGTGGCACCGCCTTCGCGCGCAAGCCGCGCCGCCGTGACGATATCTTTCGTGGCGCCGGATGAGCTGACAGCCACGAGCACCGTGCCTGGCCCGAGCAGCGCTGCCTCAACCGCCATCACGTAGCCGTCAGAGATAAACGAACTGGGAATGCCGAACCGCCTGATCTTCCAGTCCAAGCTCAAGGCCAGCGGGGCCGAGCTGGCCACGCCGATGCAAACCACGCGGCTGGCTTTGACCAGTGCCTCGGCCGCCTTCCGAATCTCGCGCACGTCGAGGTTCTGAGCCGTGCGGCTGATGTCTTCGTTCAGCCGCTCGACGATTGAAGCGTGAGCGCTATTGCCCTCGGTTGGCCGGGCGGGCCGGGCAGCGATCGCGTCGCGCGCCATCAGCACTTTGAACTCTTGAAATCCACGGCAGCCGAGCTTCTGGCAGAAACGGATCACGGTGCCGTAGCCAAGGCCAGAAACATCAATGATCTCGCCGATCGATTTTTGGGCCGCGTCCGTGTGCTCCATGAAATACGAGCCGACGCGTTTCTCGCCGTCGGTCATTTCATCGAGCAGCCGCTGAAAGCGCACAAACCACGGCGTCGGATCGCGAAGCGCCGATATGCTCGTGTCGGATTTGGCTGCTGTAACAGACATTGAGGACCGGCTCGCGGATAAGAAGCAGGAACGTCAATCTAGGAAAAGCAAACCGATCTCACGCAGAGGCGCAGTGGACGCAGAGGTTTTACGATCCACGGCGACTGCTAATTCGCCGCATGAACTAGGTGAGTCGATCAGTGGAAGGAGCGAGTCTTCATGCCTCGCGCTCTCTGCGCCACTACGTAGGTCCAATCTTTCTTTGTTTGGATAATTTATCCACGCAGCAGGGGCAAAGGCGAAACCGTGGACACTTTGCACAATACGCCCCGATTCCAAGCCCGACCACTTTTGTGATTCTACTTCTAACGATCGTTTCATGCAAACTTCACGGGAAAATAATTGCGTTCCCCGCGCGAGTTGGATATACTATCCAGCATTCATGCCGGCATTGGGCACGTTCGACGAGCTGCGAGGGAATAGGAACTTCGCTGTCGCTCGTCACCCGTTCCATGCGCGCGTGAAACTTGTCGATCGCAGTGCGACATTTCAGGCGTCGCGACTCGCATTGGAAAGGAATTGACGATGAACCGAAGACGAGGTCGTGCCACTCGACCTGCAGGCACACTCCGTGTGCCGTCCGCAAACCCGTCTATCAAGTTCAAGCGTTCACGGTCAGCTGTAACGGCACGCGGAGCGTGCCTACTACGAGCTTTCACCCTCGTCGAATTGCTTGTGGTGATCGCCATCATCGGCATCCTGGTCGCGCTGCTGTTGCCGGCCGTTCAGGCCGCGCGCGAAGCGGCTAGGCGTTCTCAGTGCCAGAACAATATAAAGCAGCTACTTACGGCGCTACATCTGTTTCATGACTCCCATAAGGAATTTCCGGCCGCTCAAGAGCCGTCGTTCACTGGTGTTACCGCCGACAATCTGAATCACGGTTGGGTCGTGCATGTGCTGCCATACATTGAAGAGCAGGCGATCTACGACAAGTACGATTTCAATATCGCGTGGAACACGGGAACGAACCTGGCAATAACCCGGCATCTGGCCACTGCAGTCGATTTTAACTTCCTGCTGTGCCCGTCGACTTCGGAGAGACAGCGGCGCGGTCGAAGCGATTACGCCGCGATCAACGGGCCCGGTCGGTATGATCCTGACGACAACGGCACGATCGATATTCCTGATGGTTGGTGCAAAGGCGACTCTTACTCGCTGGGGGTGTTTCCTGCGGTTCCAGCCCCTTGCCCCCCGACTCATGCGAAGAACCCCAACGCGACCAACAGTCGCGTAAAAATCGCGAAAATCACAGACGGGACGACACATACGATCATGCTGGGCGAGTGTTCAGGCCGCGACGTTAATTTGGGTCGCACAAGGGTTCCCCCTGAACAGCCAGCAGAGGACCTGTACTGGGGAAATGGAGACCACTCCTTTGCCCATCATGAGGATGTATTTAATGTAACCCCAGTAAATGAACTGTATAGCGATCATCCTGCGGGGCTGCATATTGGATTGGCGGA
>DASXWB010000766.1:0-2219 GCA_036503915.1 Lacipirellulaceae bacterium
GTACTGGACGCTCGGCCAATATGATGTGGCCGCGATTCTCGACTCGCCCGATGAGGAGTCGGTCACTTCGCTGGCCCTCAACATCGGCGCGCTGGGCAATGTGCACACGCAGCTATTGCGCGCGTTTGACGAAGAGGAGATTACCTCGATCCTCGGCCGCATGGGCAAGCCCGCACGCGGCAAAAAATAGCGTCGGCCGTTCCCGCCCGGCCCAGCACGAACTGCCCGAGTCGCTGGCCGCAATCCATTTGCGGTCGAGACAGCGCCCCCGCGCTTCTTACCAGGACAGCGCGTCGATTTCGACGTCCGGCTGGCGATCTTCGTCTGCCAATCGGCTATCATCTTTTGTAGCTGAGCTCGCAAGAACTCAGACGCCAATCGATTCTAGGCCGCTCTTCGCCATGCACGATCTCATTCGCCACGCTTCATGAAAGTTTTTTCGTCCATCTATTTCGCGCACTTGCAACACCGATCAGGCCAGCGGAACCTCAAGGCGCTGGGCAGGCTGCTGCTCGTGCTCGCCGTGCTGGTCGTTGTTTTCAGCGTGCTGTTCCACTTTTTGATGGCCTGGGAAAACCGCGAATATAGCTGGGTCACCGGCCTGTACTGGACGCTCACGGTGATGTCGACGCTCGGCTTCGGCGACATCACGTTTCACTCCGATCTCGGCCGGCTGTTCTCGATCGTGGTCCTCGTCAGCGGCACGTTTTTCATGCTGATTTTGCTGCCGTTCACCTTCATTCAATTCTTTTATGCGCCGTGGATGGAGGCTCAAACGGCCGCCCTCGCCCCGCGCGTGCTGCCCAAGGACACGGCCGGCCACGTTGTGCTCACGCGCTACGGGCCGGTCGAGGGCGCTCTCATTCGCCGGCTCGTCCAATATCACTATCCGTACGTGATTCTTGTCGGCGATGTGGCCGAAGCGCTGCGGATGCGCGACCTGGGCCTGGAGGTCGTCGTCGGCGAACAGGACGATCCCGAGACGTATGCCAAGCTGCGAATCCAACAGGCCGCGCTGCTCGCCGCCACGCACAGCGACATTATGAATACGAACATCGCCTTCACCGTGCGCGAGGTTTCGCTCGATACGCCGATCGTCGCCACCTGCACCGAAAAAGACTCGGTGGACAACCTCGAAATGGCCGGCTGCAACCGCGTGCTGCAGCTCGCCGAAATGCTCGGCCAGGGGCTCGCCCGGCGCGTCACCGGCCGCGATGCCAAGACGCACGTCATTGGCCAGTTCCATGGCCTGCTGATCGCCGAAGCGAGTGCCGCCGGAACGCCGCTGGTTGGCCGCACGCTGCGCGAGATTCGGCTGCCCGATCATGTGAAGCTCAACGTGGTGGGCGTCTGGGAGCGGGGCCGGTTCTTTCTCGCCCATGCCGACACGCGAATTTCGCCGAACACGATCCTGGTGCTTGCCGGCACGCGCAGCCAGCTAGACGAATACGACAGCCTGTTTTGCATCTACCACGCCTCCGAGGAGCCCGTGTTAATACTCGGCGGCGGCCGAGTCGGCCGGGCGACCGCCGCCGCACTCGCCGACGAGGGCGTCGATTACCGCGTGGTGGAAAAAAATCCCCAGCGGGTTGTCGACCCGGAGCGGCTTGTGCAGGGTGACGCCGCCGACATCGAGGTGCTGCGCCGCGCCGGCCTGATGAAGTCGCCGGCCGTCGTCGTCACCACGCACGATGATGACATGAACGTTTACCTGACACTGTATTGCCGCCGCATCCGGCCGGACATCCAGATCATCAGCCGGGCCACGCTGGAACGCAACATCAGCACGCTGCACCGGGCAGGCGCCGACTTCGTGCTGTCCTACGCCTCGATGGGCGCAAACGCCATCTTCAACGCGCTGAAGCGCACCAACATTCTGCTGCTGGCCGAGGGGCTGGATGCTTTCACGGTGGAGTTGCCTCCATCGCTGGCCGGCAAAACGCTCGCCGAGGCGGCCATCCGCGAAACAACCCAGTGCAACGTGGTCGCCGTCGACGGCTCGCAAGGAATGCAGGTCGATCTCAATGGCAAGACGCCGCTTCCGCTCGGCGCCAGGCTGATGCTCATCGGCGGCGCCGAATGCCAGGAGAAATTCATCCGCCAGTACGTCAAGACGCGCTAAACGCGGCCATCGCCCGGCTTCCGGCCGGGCTCGCGCTGTACCGGTAGACCGCGAACGCTATAATAAACTCGGGTCCGCAAATTCACCGCTGGAAAAG
>DASXWB010000767.1:0-5551 GCA_036503915.1 Lacipirellulaceae bacterium
GATACGCGGCCGAGGTCACGATCAGCCGATACAGCTTCTTCACATCCCAGCCTGACTCGCGGAATTCAATGGCCAGCCAATCCAACAGCTCCGGGTGCGACGGCAGCTCGCCGGAAACTCCAAAGTCGCCCGCCGTCTTCACCAGTCCTGTGCCAAAGATCTCGCTCCAGCAGCGATTCACCGTGACGCGAGCGGTGAGCGGATGATTCGGCTCAAGCAGCCATTTGGCGAAGCCCAACCGGTTGCGCGGCAAATCGTTCTGGAATGGCGGCAGCACCGCAGGTGTGTTCGGGGACACCTGATCGCGACGCTGGTCGTATTCGCCGCGATTGAGTATGTAGGCGATCGCCGCCTCGTCCTTCTCCTGCATTACATGGGCGATCGTGCCGCGGGCCTTGATGTCGGCCTGCTCGCGCACCAGCGTATCGTGCTGCTGCGAAGCTGCCTTAAACGTTTCGTCGCGACTCGTGAGCCACCATTCGTAGAGTGCGTCCAAATCTTCCTTGCTTCGTTTCTCCGGCGTCAATGCGATGATCGCGAACAGTGCCGACTTCGATAGCGACGCGATTTCGCTGTCCGGCAGACGGCGCGCATACACGCGCACGTCCTGGATCGCCGCGCCCGACAGCGGCGAGGAATTGTGCCGCTGGCCGATCTTCAGCGGCACGTCCGTGCGGATCGTGCTCGTGAGCGTGTCGGCCTGCACGTTCGTCTCGCGACGCTGGCCGTTGATGTAGACCTGTAGCCCGGCTGCTTTGCTCTTGCCGTCGTAGACGACCGTTACGTGCACCCATTCGTTGCCCGGCAGTTGATCCTTCGTGACGACTTTCAGCGCGTTATCCGGCCACTTATTGACTAGATGGCCGCCGATTCGCCGCCCCTCGACCCACAGGTCCCAGCCGCGATAGCCGTCGTCCTCTTTCATGCGCGCAAGAATCGCCCCGGCGCCGTCGTTCGCCGGCAGCTTGACCCAGGCGGCATACGAAAATGCCTCGGCGGTATCGAAGTCGCCCGCCGAAGGCACTTCCAACACCGCGCCCTGATTCAAATAGGCGGCGTGTTGTCCAACTTTGCCCGGCCGCCACTCGGCAGTCGGAGGCAGGGGGTTTTCTGAGCGCTGCCCGCGCACTTCATAGCGCACGGTCGTCCCGCCATCGTCCAGCGGCGCCCACAATTCCAGATCCGCCGTGGGAATTTCCTGGGCCACATCCTGCGGCTTGGCTTGCGCGATCCAGGCGTCATACTCAGGCCGCGCGCCGGCGCGGCGCTCGTCGACACGCTGTTTCGCTTGCGGCACCAGGCTGGCCAACTCCTCCCACCGCGGCAGATCTTCGTCGCGCGGCACCGTCACGATCGGCGGCGTGTCCTTCACATTGCCGTCCATCGGCTTCTGCGTGGTGTTGTTGAAGAACGCCGCCATCTCGTAGAACTCGCGCTGCGAGAGCGGATCGAACTTGTGGTCGTGGCAGACTGCGCAGCCGGCGGTGAGGCCCATCCACACGATCGAGCTGGTTTCCGTGCGGTCGCGCGTGTAGAGCACAGCGTACTCCTCGTCGATCGCGCCGCCTTCACTCGTGGTGATGTTGCAGCGGTTGAAGCCGGAGGCGACTCGCTGCGAGAGCGTCGCGTTCGGCAACAGGTCGCCGGCCAGGTTTTCGATCGTGAACTGATCGAACGGCATGTTCGCGTTGAACGCGTCGATGACCCAATCCCGATACGCCCAGATCTCGCGATAGTTGTCGATGTGGATGCCGTGGGTGTCGCCGTAACGGGCCGCGTCGAGCCAGTATCGCCCACGATGCTCGCCCCACTGCGGAGTCGACATGAGCCGGTCGACCAATCGCTCATATGCGTCCGACGACGAGTCGTTGACAAACTCTTCGACCAATTCGGGCGTCGGCGGCAAGCCGGTGAGATCGAGGCTCACGCGCCGTGCAAGCGTCCGCCGGTCGGCCTCATGAGCCGGCGCCAGGCCGGCCGCCTCCAAACGCACAGCAATGAAATTGTCGATCGGATTTCGTACCCACCACGAGTTGCCGATCTTCGGCACCTCCGGCCGCACCGGCGCAATGAGCGACCAGTGCGGCTGATACTCGGCCCCTTCGCGAATCCAGCGATCGAGCAATTCCTTCTGCGCTGCCGTGAGCTTCTTTTTGGTCTCCGGCGGCGGCATCCGCTCCGACTCATCCTCAGAAAGGATTCGCCGGAGCATCTCGCTCGCTTCGGGATCGCCGGGAGTGATCGCGCCCAATTCGACGGCCATCTCGCGCTTGTCGAGCCGTAGATCGGCCTGCCGCGCGGCGCTATCCGGTCCGTGGCACGTGAAGCAGGTGTCCAGCAAAATCGGCCGAACGTCGCGGTTGAATTCGACGCGGCCCTCATTGCCAGCGGCCGAATTAACGGCAAGACATACGGCGGCCGCTACCGCCAAGCTATAATACCGCGCTAACATTGCCCTGGCTCGCATCCAAAGTTTATGCATGCACACCATTTCTCGCCCCACTTCGGCCACTCCCTAACCAAATGGCTACCGCACGCTCATCATAAACCGAATGTGCCCCCGAGCCAAGCTTCAGACGCCCGGCCGAGCCATGGCGAGTGTTAAAACAGGGCCGCCTATTGCTACTGCGACAAGTGCCTTGCGCACACGAGATACAATCAATTTCAAAACAGACACTTTGGCACTAATGCTACTTATCTATCTTTCCCGCTGAAGCCGCAACTTGGCACGAAACTTGATCATGACGCAGCCTCAGTATCGCCGCGTATGAACGAACAGGAATCCGAATCGGAGGTCTCGTCATGAGCTGGTCCTGGCGCATCGGCCGAATCGCCGGCATCGACGTGTACGTGCATTTCACGTTTTTGATCCTGGTGGCATGGTTTGCCTTGTCGCACTACGGTGCCAATCAGGATCCGATGGAGGCACTCAGGGGCGTGGTGTTCATCCTGGCCCTGTTCGGGATCGTCGTGCTTCATGAGTTGGGGCATGCGCTGGCGGCCCGGCGCTACGGGATACGCACGCGCGATATCACTCTTTTGCCCATCGGCGGCGTTGCCCGCCTGGAGCGCATTCCAGAAGATCCCAAGCAAGAGCTCGTCGTGGCGATCGCCGGACCGCTTGTCAACGTCGTGCTCGCTGCCGTCATTTATCTCGTTCTGACGGTCGACATTCGACTCGCGGCGTTAACGAATGCGACCCGCGTCGGCGGCGATTTTCTGGCGCAGATGTTCCTCGTGAACGTGATGCTCGTGATCTTCAACATGCTGCCGGCCTTCCCCATGGATGGCGGCCGAGTGCTGCGCGCGCTTTTGGCCATGCGCATGGATTACGTGCGGGCCACGCAAATCGCCGCCGCCATCGGCCAAGCCATGGCGATCGCCTTCGCGGCGTGGGGCCTGTTTGCGTCCGTTTTCGGTTTTACTTCGAACCCGTTTCTGCTGTTCATCGCGCTCTTTGTCTGGCTGGGCGCCGCCGGAGAGGCCAGCATGGTGCAGCTACGCTCGGCGCTGGGCGGCATACCCGTCATGCGCGTCATGATTACCAGCTTTCATACCTTGCGGCCGGATGATCGACTTGCCCGCGCGGTCGATTACGTGCTGGCCGGCTTCCAGCAGGACTTTCCCGTCGTCGAGAACGACAGCCTGGTCGGAATCCTGACGCGCAGCGGCATGGCGGCCGCCATCGCGCAGAACGGCACCGAAGGGCGCGTCGGCGACGCGATGCAGCACGAATTCGTCGCCGTCAGCCCGCGCGACATGCTGGAAACGGCCTTCACCAAACTTCAAGATTGCAACTGCCACACGCTGCCGGTCGTGCACGAGGGCCGCCTCGTCGGTTTAATGACCTCGGACAACGTGGCTGAGGTGCTGATGATTCAAGAGTCGCTGCGCGAAGCGGGCCGCCGGCAAATGGCGCCCGATCCGTCGGCCCGACACAGCACGGCGATGCCGCTGAAGCTATCGCAATCGGGGTCACGAGTCTTCAACCCGCGCGGTAATTGAAGGCGTACGTCCCGCTCTTCACTGTCTTGATTGAGCACGCGCACGACTCCGTTCGGCTGAGCTCACGGCCGAAGCCCGACCCTTTCCGCGCGGCGATGTTCACGGGGTCGGGAGTCGAAGGCGTGTTTTATCGACAGTCGCACCTCCAGCTACCTCGCCGCCCTCAGAGGCCGCGGGTCTTGAAGACTCCCGACCCCGCCGCGCATCACCCGACAACCGGCCATTTGAACGTCGACTCGAGCTCAATCCGCCGCCCCGTGCCTTGCGACTCCCTCGCCGCAATCATGATTTCCACGACATGCAGCGCGTGCTCCGGCGTGAACAGATGCTCCTTGCCCGTGGCCAACGTCTCGCATACCAGCGACGCGCCCTGCTGCCACACATAGCCGGCCGCATTGGTGGCATGACGCGCGCTCTTGGGTTTCTCTTCAGTCGCAAGGTCTACTCCGAGTGGCTCCCAATCGTATCCCACCAGCCCCAAGCTGCCGCGCGAGCCGAAGATCGAGATTGTGTGCCGGTTCTCGTTGGCCCCCTCGTGCCCGTGCGGGTTGAAGAAATTGAACCCGCACTGAACGTGCGACAAGACGCCATTGCCATGGTCCAACAGGACCATCGCGTTGTCCTCTTCGGTGACTTGAATCTCGCCCTTACCGTCGATCTTGCGCGTGGGCGTGACGATGCTTAGCATCGCGCTCACCGCGCGGGCAGGGCCCAACAAGCCCGTGAGCGAGGTTAGATTGTACACGCCCAGGTCGGGCATGCTGCCGCCGCCCTTTTCGTAAAAGAACGATGACCACGTCGGCCCGGTGTGGCCGTAATCGGCATGGGCCGACGCCACGCGCCCCAGCTTCCCCGCGGCCAGCGTTTTGGCCATGAACGCAAACTGCGGGCTGGCCACCACGATCGGCGCGCCCCAGATGCGCAGCCCTCGCTCGCGCGCCTCGCGCACAATGTCCTGCCCCGCGGCGAGCGAATTCGCGATCGGCTTCTCACTCCACACATGCTTCCCGGCCGCAACCGCCTGCCGGTTGAGATGCTCGTGCTCCTGCATGTCGGTGAGGTTCACCAAGAAGTCGAACGACACGCCGGCCAGCATCTTGTCGATGTGCGGATAATGATTCGCAATCCCAAACTCTTTGGCCCGCCGCTCGGCCCGCTCGGGAATGATGTCGCACGTGCTCACCACCTCAGCAAACGGACACTTCGCCAGATTCGGCAAGTAAGCGCCCGACACGCTCCCGCAGCCAATGACCCCAACGCGAATGCGCTTGTTCGCATTACTCCCTCCCCCTTGGGGGGAGGGCCGGGGAGGGGGTTCCCCTTGTCCGGTTTCTTCTGCCGCCGAAGCCGTGAAACTGCTCCCGAGCGTAATCGCAGCCCCAGCCGCAGCCGACCGCTCTAAAAACCTGCGACGATCCAATTCGGTTGTATCCATGACACTAAAACCTGTTGTGAATTTGCGCCCATCTTTCAAAGTTTCAAACACGGCAAAAGTCAGGCAGAGGCGCAGAGTACGCGGAGCCTCAGCGTCCTTTGCGCCTCTGCG
>DASXWB010000768.1:0-6228 GCA_036503915.1 Lacipirellulaceae bacterium
CGGGCGCGCGAATCGGCGCGGCGCTCGAGCTGCCTCAACAACTTGCGGCAGTTGGCGCTGGCCACCGCAGAGTTCGAGGATCGCTATCGTCGCTACCCGGGCCTGTTCGACGAGATGCCGATTCAACAGCGCTCATCCGGCTCTAGCGAGAGATTCACCACATGGGCCGTTCTGCTCCTACCCGATCTGGAGCGCGAGCCGGTCTGGCGTGCTTATGCCAAGGGCGACCGGCCAATTCCCAAAATTTACATCGAGCCTTTCTTGTGCCCCAGCGACGCGACGAGGGCGCGCGCAGGAAGCGTGATGACCTATGTCGCCAACGGCGGCAAGGCCGGTCCTGCGAAAGAACAACGTCCTAGCAACGGGCCATTCTTGAATCGCTTGTATGACAATAAGGCCGCCGTCATGGAAGGCCACTGGCGCGACGGCCGGGAATACACACTGATCTACACGGAGAATCGCGACGCTTTCGGCTACGATGACATTGGTTGGAATGGCCTGAAGGCTGACCCCAACGATCCAAATGAGGACCATTTGCAACGCGACCTTGTCGACGGCGGAATGGATCGCACTTGGAGTCCCGTCTTTTTTTGGCAACCGTCGAAGGATATTCGCAACGCGTACATCAATGCGGACCCGGCAAGATGTCCACCCAACACGGAGGGGCCGAAGCGTATCCCAGGAACCGGCCGTTTCACGGGCGGTGACTTGGGGTGCGTAGGAATAATGTCTCAAAACGCACGGCCGAGCAGCGATCACTCGGGCGGTGTGAATGTGGCGTTTGCGAGCGGCCGCGTCCTCTTTCTGCGTGAGAATATCGACTACGACGTATTCCGCGCGCTGATGACGTTGTTCGACAAGGAATCCGACTCACCGCTGCCCGATATCATCGTTGAGGATCAGCCGTATTTGTAATGAGGACTTGTGGCAGAGCCGAGGTCGAAAACGCCCGGCTCGCCGTGCAGTCGCATCTAAGAGGTGACTTTTACGCACTCTCGCGATAGCCGAAATGGCACAGGCGGCGGTAGAGATCGCAGCGAGTGACCAGCTCGTCGTGCTTGCCGGCGTCGATGATGCGGCCCTGGTCCATCACCACGACGCGATCGGCCAGCGAGATCATGCTTACCCGGTGCGTGATCATGAACGTTGTGCGGCCGCGCGAGAATTCCTGCAGCACCTCGTGAATGAGATGCTCGCTTTCGATGTCAATCTGGCTGGTGGCCTCGTCGAGCAACAGGATTTCTGGGTTGCGGAGGATAGCCCGGGCGAGTGCAATGCGCTGCCGCTGACCGCCCGAGAGCCGGCTGCCGCCGGGGCCAACCAGCGTCTGGTAACCTTCCGGCAGCTTTTCGGTGATGAATGCATGGGCGTGCGCCTTGCGCGCGGCGGCTTCAATCTCGGTCTGCCCGGCATCCGGAGCCCCGTAGGCGATGTTGCTGGCCACCGTGTCGTTGAACATCAGAATTTCTTGCGACACCAGGCCGAAGCGGCTGCGCAGGTCGCGCAGGCGAACGTCGCGGATATCGACGCCCTCGATCGTAATGCGGCCGGCCACCGGTTCATAAAACCGTGGCAGGAGCTGCAGAAGCGTCGTCTTGCCACAGCCATTCGGGCCGACGATGGCGATCGTCTCGCCGGCGCGCACCTCGAGCGTCACGTCACGCAGCACCGGCTTATCGGCGTGGTAATGGAAGCTGACCCCTTCGAAACGCAATGTTCGCGTGAGCGGCGGCAGCAAGGCGGGCACAGCCGGGTCGACGATTGTCGGCTCGCGGTCAAGCACCTCGTACACGCGGTCGGCGGCGGCCACCGCCTGCTGGATATGGCTGAACTCATTCGACATCCGCCGCGCCGGGTCGGCCATGCCCACCAGCATCGCGAAGAAGATGCTCATCATCCCATGGGTAAGCGGCACGTCGCTGATCTTGAAGCCCAGGATATGTGTCTGCTGGCCGAGCACGAGGTAGCCGCCCATCACCGAGGCCAGCAGCACCATGGCGATGCCCAGCGATTCAATCGTGGGGCTGACCAGCGAGTTGTACGCCGCGATCCGCATCTGGCGGCGATAGTATTCCTTGGCCGAATGTTGAAAGCGCCGTTGTTCGGCCGGCTCCATCGTGAACGCCTTGATCAGCTTGATGCCGCTGAGAGTTTCGGTGAGCGTTTCGTAGATCGATGAAAGCTCCTGCATTGCCCGGCGGTGCGTGCGCTTCAGCGCGCGGCCCAAATAATGGATCGAATAAAACGCCAGCGGGGCGATGATGATCGTCAGCAGTAATAGTCGCCAGCTGACCCAGGCGGCGATGCCGAAGCAAACCAGCATCTTGAGCGGCTCGAGCAGCGCCTGGCCGAACAGCCGGTGAACGCCCTGGCTGATCGAGTTCAGGTCCGACGAGCAGCGGTTCATGAGGTCGCCGCGGCCGGCCTCGGTGAAGCTGGCCATGTCCAGCCGCAGCACCTTTCGGTAAAACTCGACGCGCAGGTCGTAGCCCACCACGTGCCCGAGCCGCGCGACGATGATCCCATTCCAAACGCGAACCACGCCCTTCACGATCGTGCACACCAGCACGAACAGGCACACGACCAGCAGCGTGCGAAACGGCGTGGTGGGCATCCAGCGGTGAGCCGCCGGGGCGATCCAACCGAAGCGGGCCGCCCGCTGGCTGTACACGCCAAGGTGACGCTCCGTCTCGCGGATTTCCTGTTCGATGGCAGGAACTACGTCAGCCCGTGGCATCGTTTGCAGCGCGGCCAACCGGCCGATAAAGTTTTCCAGCCGCGTCTTTTCCGCGATTTGCACATCGTTCCAAGTGTCTGCGGAGCGCGTTTTGTGGTCTTCCAGCTCGACTTGGCGATCGGCGACTTCGGCCCGAATCTGCTCCTGAATGCGCTCGGGCGTGCTGGTCTTGAGCTCTTCGAGTCGTGCCAACCAGCGGCTCGACTCAACAACTTCCCGGTCGCTTTCCTCGATTTTGTCATCGATCCATTGCGGCAGCGACAGATCGTTCATGATCACGTCGACGATGGGAAACACGGCCGTGAGGTTGCCGCCCCACAGTACGGCAATGAGTAGCGAGGTCAGCACGCAGCCCACCAGGTTCACCCGGTGGGCGAAGGCGATTTTCAATGCGCGCGTGAAGTTGTGCATAGTTGCTTTTGCGCCTGGGTGCCACTGGCTATGCCAGTGCTCTTTATGTCAGGGCCTTGCGGTCGGATATTTCAGGTCGAATTCCAGCAGCTTGCGTTTGAGTGCAAGCTTTTGCGCGCTCAACTCAGGCCGATTGCAGTTTACGAGTTCTTAGCAAGCACTGGCGAAGCCAGTGGCACCCGTGCGTTGCTGGCGGAGTTGAATTGCATTGGACCGCGGGTTGTAGCAAAAGCGTTGTGCGGTTCCAAGGGCGGACGATGCTGCTGGCAGAGGATGCGGGATTCGGGGGGCAGGGAAAATGCGGTTCCTCTGCCCTGTCCCCCGCATCCTGCACGAGCGCATCCTCCGATTTGTTGGATTCTGCCGATTATGCCGCCGATACCAGTGGTATCGACCTTGAACGCGGCGCGGCGACTGGCGCCTATCTCGACCGGCGCGCCGCCGCGAGACCCAGGTCCTTAGGGGGGAAACGATGAAACGCACGCTCGCCGTGCTCGTGCTGGCGGTGCTTTCCACCGCGGGATGCCGAGCCGTCCATGTTCCTGACAGCATCGATAACTGCGCCTGTGGCGATTCGTGTGGCGAGGCTTGCGACGAGCCATGCCACGTAGTCAGGTCGCAACACGCCCCGCGCCCGGTCGGCGAAGGCCATTACGCAGGCCGCGGCGGCACCCTGCAGGACGGTTGCGGCGGCTGCGGAGTTTGCTCCAATTGCTGCCTGTTTCGCCGCCATTGCGGGCAAGACTGCGGGCCAGGCTACGGGGCCGGTCCGTACGACTGCTCGCCATGCCATGCGAAAGGTGCCTGGGGTTGCAGCGGCCACCGTCATCCGCATGGTTACGTGAGCGGTCATGATTGCCATTGCGCAAACGAGCAGACGGCGCCGTTTTACGCCGGTGTGTGCGGCAATGGGTACTGCTGCGGCGTCTGCGGTCAACCGGCGCCCAGCTGCTGTTGCAATTCGGGCGACCACGTTTACAACTTCGCTCCGGGACCGCCAGTGGCCCAGACGGCTTATCCCTACTACACGGTGCGCGGCCCGCGCGATTTCCTGCTGGATAATCCGCCGCCGTTGGGGCCGTATTGAGCGGGGAGCGGGGAGCTGTACGACGGACAATCTTGTCCGTCTGACACGAGTTGGCGGGCAGGACTGCCCGTCCCATGGATCGCTGGCCGAGCCGTGTTGTGCGGAACTACCAGCGTGAAAGGACTCACGCTTTGAAACAGCCGCCGTCGGTGCAAGGATGCGCCAGGGCGGCTTATTTTGTTGGGCGCAAATGAACAGCCGTCGCTTTGCTTACAAATGCCGCAAATCGCTGACGCGCACTGTGTGTTGCGACACAGAGTTGTCAGGCGAGTTCCAAAAGGTGCTGTGGCTGGGAGACGTGGAACGACTCGTCTTCACGTCCAAGCCGCTGCAGGAGAAAGATCGCTGCATTGTGGCCCTTTGCGAGGACGCGGGTCTGCCGCTCGTCGTCAAACGGCACACGTGGGGCGGATCGTGGCGCACGATGCGAATGGCGTGGCGCGAACCTTCGGCACGTCGCTGCGCGCGATTCGGCCGTTACCTGGCGGATCGCGGCATTCCCACGCCGCGGCCGCGGGCCTGGGTCGAAGAGCGGCTGGGCCCCCTGGGTTACCGCTCGTATCTATTTACAGACTTCGTTGAAGGAACCTCGCTTTATCGGCTGATTCGTTCGGGCCACGCCAGTTCAGACACGCTCGAAAACCTGGCGAGGCAAGTCGCGGACATTTGGCAGCGGATGGTGGAGCTCGGCGTCCGCCACGGCGACCTGAAACCGGAAAACTTCATCGTCGATCCGGAGGGGCGCGTTTGGATCCTGGATTTGGAGCGAATGCGAATTGGCGGCCGCGTTAAGCGTCACGTCAAGAGCCAGCTTGCCGACTTGGACGTGCTGCTGCACATCCGCGGCTGGCATCAGCAGCTTGAAGCGCGCGAAGTTTTCCGCCGCGCGCTGGCACGCACCGAGGCCGGACGTCGATTGGGCCTGGAGGTTGACGGGCAAGCGAATTCGGCCCCGGCGGCGCGCGCGGCTGAGGCCGACGCTACACTATCGGTGCAGATTCTATGCAACGACGCGCGTCCGAATTGGGCGAACATCGAACAAGCCGTTGATTCGGTGCGCGACATTGCGGATGAAGTCGTCATCGGCACGTGCGGCCACGGCGGCCGGTTCGAATGCGTGCAGCAGCTAGAGTTGTGCCAAAGGGATGCTGGCCAATGCCAGTGGCTGCTGGTGCTTCATCAGGATGAGTTCGTCACGCCGGTGCTCGCCAAGCGACTTCAGGAAGCGATTACGCGGTGCGCCGGCCAGAATGCATTTCGAATCGCGATCGAGCAGCAGTTCTTTGGACGCGGCATGGCCCTTCGACGCGGCGCCGCGGCGTGGCCAATTCGCTTGTTCTGCCCCGACCGCTGCGCCTATGCCTTGGCCAACGATGAACTGACAATTGCAGCGGATCCCAAGCGAACCGGCAAGCTGGAAGGCACAATTCAACAGTCGGTTGTTTCCACGGTGAGCGAGTTGATGAGCGCTCTTGATCATCAATCCACCCAAGCGGCCGCTCAGCGCTGGCAAGACGGCGAGCGCCCGCGATGGGCTGCGTCGCTGGCGGCATCGATCGCGCGGTTTGTTAAGGGCATCTTCGGTCCAGGCGGAATACGCAGCGGGTGGGTTGGGCTGCATGTGACGACGCTTGAGGCTCTCTTTCGCTGGATTGAGGAAGTGAAGCTATGGCATATGTCGGGGCAGCTTCCTGCGAGCCAGTCTGCGACAAGCGACAAGAACGTCGAGGTCGCAACGCCGCTGCCAGGCATGCAGCGAATGTCGCAGTCGTCTTCTGAACTGCCGCTGCGCAAAGCGGCTTAGTTTCGCGGCGCTTTTTCTACCCGGCCAAGATGGCCGGCTCTGTGGGCTCGTACATAGCCGGAATATCCTAGTCCGGCTGTTCTGGGGCGTTCGTCGAATGTCGCTCCAAAGGGCTATTTCTATTCGCAGCGGCGCGGCGCGCCGCTAAGGCCCTCTTTTGTGCTCATCTAGCGCGCCCTTCTGCGCGCG
>DASXWB010000769.1:0-8184 GCA_036503915.1 Lacipirellulaceae bacterium
ACTCACTTACTCACTTACTCACTTACTCACTTACTCACTTACTCACTTACTCACTTACTCACTTACTCACTTACTCACTTACTCACTTACTCACTTACTCACTTACTCACTTACTCCCCTCACACTACCAACTCCGGCAAAACCTTCGAGAGCTCCTCCTTCAAATACGTCTTCACGTCGCGGGCGTTTTCCAAATGCAGCGCCCGGTCCGCGACGCGCCGGCAATTCTCCATCGACACCCGGCGGCAAACCTGTTTGATTTCCGGAATTGCCGCCGGAGTCACGCTCAAGCTGCGCAGCCCCATCCCCAACAGCAACATCGTGTACAGCGGGTTGCCGCACATCTGCCCGCACATGCTGATTGGCTTGTCATGCTGCGTGGCAGCGCGAATGGCCATGTTGATCATTCGCAGGATCGATGGATCGGACGCGGTATACAGCGAGGCGACGTCCTTGTTGCTGCGGTCGACCGCCAGGACATACTGGATGAGGTCGTTCGTGCCAATGCTGAAGAAGTCGACTTCGTCCACAAAGTGATCCATCATCAACACGACCGAAGGAACTTCGACCATCATGCCGACGCGTATTTTAGGGTCGAAGTCCACTCCGTCCTCCTCGAGATCCTCAATCGCTTCGCGGAGAACCATCTTCGCCTGCTTGAACTCCAGCAGCGTGCTGACCAAGGGGAACATCACGCTGATATTACCCTGCTTGCTGGCGCGCAAGATCGCGCGCAGCTGCGTGCGAAACATGTCCGGGTTCTTCAGCGCGAGCCGAATGCTGCGCAAGCCGAGAAACGGGTTCCGCTCGTCTTCCGGCAAAGGAAGACTTGGAAGCTTGTCGGCGCCGAGGTCGATCGTTCGCATCACGACCGGTTTGCCCTTGAGCGCTTTCGCCACGGCGGAGTAGGCATTGAACTGTTCCTCTTCCGTGGGTTCCTCGTCCCGCCCCATGAACAAGAACTCGGTGCGATACAGACCGATGCCATCCGCGCCGCGAGTCAAGCATTGCTCGACCTCGTAGGGGAACTCGATGTTGCCCAATAGCTCGATCCGCTGTCCGTCGGCCGTCTCAGCGGGCAAGTCGCGCAGCTTTTCCAGCTTGGCCGCGAGCGAACGGTGATGCACGACTTCATGGCGATAACGGGCCAGCGTTTCCTCGTCGGGGTGCAAGATCACGAGGCCCTGGAAGCCGTCGATAATCGCGCATTCGCCGCCCGATACGTCCGTCAAGAACGGCCCGATGCCGACGACCGCGGGAATCCCGAGCGCCTCGGCGACAATCGCCGTGTGGCTTCCCGGCCCGCCGATTTCCGTGACGAAGCCGCGCACGTACTTGGGATTGAGATTCGCGGTCTCGCTGGGCGTGAGATTGTGCGCGAGCACCAAGACCTCGGAGTTGATCTGGCCCAGCTCCTCGCGCCTTCGGCCGGACAAATGCCGCAGCAGCTTTTCTTCGATGTCGAAAATGTCGTTGGCGCGCTCCGATAGATAATCGCCTTCCAGCGATTGAAACACCTTGGCGTACTGCCGCAGCGTGCGGCTCACCGAATACTCGGGCGAGTAATGGCGCTGGCGGATCATCTCCTCCAGCTTCGAGCGCAGCACGCGGTCGTTCAGCATCTGGATATGGGCCGAAAAGATTGCGGCCAGATCCTTGCCGAAATGATCGGAGACTTTGGCCCGGTTCCGCTCCATCTCGGCCGTCGCGGCGGCGATGGCCCGGTTCAGTCGCTCCAGCTCGTCTTCGACCGCGTCGCGCTTGAGAAACCGCTTAGGGATGCGGAATCCCTCGTTGTCCATCACGAGCACTTCGCCGATCGCCACGCCGGGCGAAACGGCAATCCCTTGAAGACGATCCATGTTTTGACTTGTCGCATGCCGAGGAGCGCTTAGTTCAGCCGGGAGGATTCCGGGCCGGTTGCTTCCTTCCTGAAGCAGTTGGCCGGAACGATGGTTGGCTTTGTCGGCCGGCCCGTCATGCCGCCGCGATTGTCACACTTGCGCGCTTCCATCAGGATCAGCTGCGAGAACAATCGCCGGCTTGAACACGCCGATTCATCTAGCTACTCGTCGGAACAAAAACTGTTTTGAAAAATGTTCGGGTTTTGCTGAGCGGCACGAATCTCTCGTCATTCGGCGCAGCAAATTGAGGGGCATTCGCCCACTCACTTACTCACTTACTCACTCACTCACCTACTCACCTACTCACAACCGGCTTCCTCCAACGGAATACCGCTCTCCACTAGTTTTGCCAGGGCTTCGACTGCCTCCTCGGCGTCAGGTCCTTCCGCTTCCAAAATTAATTCAGTGCCTTGGGCCGCGCCCAAAGTCAGCAGCTCCATGATGCTGCTGGCTACGACGCGCCGCCCTTCGCGCACCAGCTCGATGCGTGACTGGAACTGCATCGCCAGCCGCGCAAACTTTTCCGCCGGGCGCGCATGCAGTCCCTGAGCGTTCCGGATCACTATCTCGCGCGTTACTCGGGGAGTCTGCATTTAGCCGCGCCGCTCGCGACCGCCAAGGACCAAGCGGCGCGGCTAAATGGACTGCCCGAATCTACCTGCCGCGCCCTCAGGACGGAAACTGATTGTTGTCCGCCTCCTCCAGCAATTGCCACACATCATCGGGCGTCTTGCATTGCTTCAGCATCCGGCAAAACATGTCGTCGCGAAGCTGCCGCGAGATGTTTTCCAAAGCCCGCAAGTGATCGCCGGGGCGATCCGGCGGTGAGACCAGCAAAAACAACAGGTGCACCTTCTCGCCATCCAAGCTTTCAAAGTTCACTCCATGACTGCTGATCGCTACCGTTCCGATCAGCTTGTCGATGGAAGGGTGCTTCGTATGCGGCACCGCCACGCCTCGGCCAATGCCGGTGCTGCCCAATTCCTCGCGCTTCAGAATGGCCTCGACAATGCTCTCGTAATCCTTGGAGTTGATCCTTTTTGCTTCCACCAGCGAGGTGACCATCGCCCGGATCACCGCCTGCTTCTCGTCCGCCTCCAACTGCGTTCGAATTGCGTCTCTACAAATAAAGTCGGAGAACTTCATCGCTTGTTGGCCCTCGTCGACCGAGTTTCACTTTCGCCTGCCAGCTCCCGATCGATCCTCGCCTCTCGGTGATTCGACAACGTCGGGAGATTTTGCCCGACACGCTCGCCGTGCCG
This sequence comes from Lacipirellulaceae bacterium, assembly GCA_036503915.1. Lineage (GTDB taxonomy): Bacteria > Planctomycetota > Planctomycetia > Pirellulales > Lacipirellulaceae > JABDGM01. Next base: position 3,167 of record DASXWB010000769.1, read on the forward strand.
CGGCATCAGCCAGATTATCCTCTTGCCAAAGATCGTACTTTCCAACCGATCAATCCAAAACCCGACTACTCGTATTCGCCTTCTGCTTCCGGTCTTACTTCCACGCGCCGCGGGTCCGTGTTGCGATGCCGCTCCACGACTTTTTCCTTGTATTTGCGCAGCTGCTGCTCGAGCCGGTGGAGCACCCCGTCAATTGCCCCCATCAAGCTCTCCGACTCGTGACGCGCGACAAAATCGTGCTTGTGCTCCGCCGAAACCATGAGGTCCACTTTCGGCATCGTCGAATCGGTAAGGTCCACGATCAGCTCAATGGCTGTGAGACGATCGAAGATCTTCAGCAGTTTTTCTAGCTTGGCTGTTATCCGCTGGCGCGACTCCTCGCTGAGATGACCATGACGCGTGGATATCTGTATCTGCACGAATGGCTCTCCAACGGTTCGTCGACACCGCGCCGGCGGCTTCGTGAGCCTTGGACTGGCCGGTTTACCGCGGGACGACAGCGGAAAAGACGGCTCGGAACGCACAAGTCAGTCATTTTAGCGTCTTTTCGCCCGGCAGACAAACCGGGAGTTTTCCGTAAGATTTCGCCCCACCGGGCCGGCCGGGGCGACCAACTGCTGAAGATTGACACCTAACAAAATCAAACCGCCAAGGACGACAAGGAGGCCAAGAAATCCTAACGGCCCATGGCTTTACTTGGCGATCTTGGTGTTTTATTCATTCGAACCGGTTTCAAAACCGGGGGGCTAGCGCCCCGCGGCAGATCAGATCAGCCGGCACGCGCTAGCGTCCGGTTAATTAGGGCAGTTTGAAACTGGTTCTTGTCAGATGCTTTTAGTCCCCACTGCCGACCGGCGCTAGATCGCCCGCTTCCAGCCGGGAGCGCCAGCGCCGCACGTTCTGAGTCCGCTCCTTCAAGTTGGCCGCCGGATTGGGCATCAGCCGCTTGCCGGTCGTCTCCCACAGATTGTGTACGGCCAGGACCCGGTAGTCGAGGCTGTCCTCTTCCAGCCAGTCGATGAGCCGCGCGAGCGCGCCGCTGCGCATTTCGTCGGGCGTCCGGCCGATCTGGTCGGCATTGTAGCCGCACAGCATTTCGTACAAATCGTCGGCCGCCGGCCGGCCGCGCTGCTCCTCCAGCGCCCGCTTCACGTTACCGGCCGATTCCGGGCTGAGCGCCATGGCCGCGCGCAGCGTCTGGATGTGCGCCGGCCAATTCGCCTTCTGCTCCGAATCGCGCAGGGCATCGATAAACGGCTCGAACAACCCGACGTGCACGCTGCTCTTGGCCGCCAGCGACTTCACTTCCTTCCGCGCGTTGCCTTGGAACAATTCCAGCAGTTGGATGTCCGCCGGCTTATCCGACACCATCGTGTTTTCCACCACCGGCGCGCCATAGAGATGTTCGCTGCGCTGGCCGATCGGCTCCTGGTCGATCCAATCGGGCGGCGAAGCATCCGCCACGGGATCCGTTGCTTCTCCAGCTTCAACCGCCCACCGCGCTGTGTTATCGATTTTCTTTGTGCCGGAGGCGTCCTGCCACTCCACACCGCCACTGGGCACGTAGAACCTCGCGATCACCGGTGGCGGCGTCTGCTGCGGATCGTTTCCGGGCACGTATTGCCGCTCCACCTCGATTGCCAGCGTAGCGTTTCGCGCAAGTCTCGCATCGCCGATGCTCGGCCCCGCGCCCACGCGAATCTGGTTTTCGTCCATCGAGGTGTTGATCAGAATCACCCTGCCGTAGATCACCTCCATTCCCGGCGAATTCGCATCGGCCGCCCTCAGGCCGTCGGCCTGCATCTCGCCGGCGGTGCGCACGCTTACCTGCGTGCCGCCCGAGATATCTAAATGGATGCCCGAAGCCAGCGTGATCTTCGGCCGGAACTCCGGCAGCGCCAACAGCCGGTCGCCTGACGCAACCGCGCTTCGCGGCTGAACACGGAACCAGCCGCCTGCCGCATCGTCGTAACGCAAGAGCACCGTTTTGTCGCCAAGATAAGTTCCCAGCTCCACCGGGCCTGCCGGCACCGCTGCCTCGGTCGCCGTCTCGGTACCTGACTCAATGCCAATGCCGGACGCAACATCCGTCGGCACGCCTTCCGCTGCACCCGGCGCATCCCTTGCAGCTAAATCCGCCGTGCCCGGCTCGGTTGGCGCGCCGCCGTTCGCGTCTGCATCCATCGGCAATGGGGCGGCCGCTATGGTGTCGGAGTCCGGCGGCGGCTCATTCACATTCGCCACCGGCCTCGCGTCGTTCGCTGCGGCCGCCGCCGCTTGGGATGATAACGCTGGCCCGATATCCATCGATTCTTCTTCGCTTGCGCCCTCCGTTCCAGTCTGCGGCGGAATGAGAGGAACGGTACGAGTCGTGTCCGTAGGCGGGGTTACTGTTGTCGTGTCCGCGGCCGTTTGCGCCGCCGTGTTTTCCGTCTCCAGGCTCGGTGTTAAAGGCTGCGGCGGCGAATCCAAATTCGACGGCGTTTCCACCGCGGTCGGCGTTTCACTTGTTGCAATGTCCGTAGTTGCCGACTCCTGCTCCGCCCCGACGTTGGTCGACTCAACACTCGGCAGCGTCGCAGCCACCACTGTGTCTTGCGCGGCCTCATCCGAAGTCGTTAAGCCGGGGTCGGTTGTCTCCGTCCGTGCCGAGTTTGCGGCCAGATTCGTTTCGCCGTCGCCGTCGAACCAACCGCTGCGATCGCCGACGACATACAGCACCGCCGCGACCAACGCCGCGGCCGCCAGCCCGCCGACGAGCATCCGTAAACCTGGCCAGCTCCTCGCGCGCAGATAATCGGGCACCTCGGTTAGGCCGCTCGGTTCCGTCGCGACAAGGCCCGCGGGCGAGGCCGTCACTTGCAGCGGCGGCGCGACTACGGGTTCGGTGGCGACGACAACGTGCGCCGGCTCGACGCGCACGCGCCGCCGCGCATCGCCCTCGGTGGCAATCGTGTACATCCGCTGCCGCGCACGCACGTCGACATCCGCCGGCTCGCCAAGCACCATCGTCAGCACATGATGGCACGCGGCCGCCTCGGCCAGGTGCATATCAGACTCCAGGCAGATCCGCTCGAAGTCGCCTACGCTCTCTGGCGGCAGCACGTTGTCCAGATACTCGGCCACCGTGTTCGGGTCCAGGCCCATGCCGCTGCCGATCACCTGCGGCGCGCTGAGCCGCAGCCGGCGCACCGCGTCGCGCGTGCGATGCACCAGATCCTCCGCAAACTCGCTCGACTCGATCTTCTTGGCCAACTGCTCTTTGTCGGCCGGGTCCAAAATATCGTCCAAGTACGCCAGCAACGTGCGAAGTGTTAAACGCATAATCGATGTGCTCAAAATAAGGAGGTTGTGCGCGGGTCTCCCGACCCCGCACATAATGCGTGCCTGCCGGGCATGTGACCCGCATATTAATAGTGGTCGCTCGCCGGAGGCCCCGTACAGAAAAATCGGGGCCCTAAGAAACTTCGCCCAAAGCCTGGCGCGGAACGAGCTTCTGTCGCCCGTTCGCCCGCACCGCGACACGCCGTCGCGCTAGCACCGCCCGCTGCGGTTGCCGCTTCCAAACGCCACCAACGCCATCACCGACGCCAAACCTTGCCCGGCCGCGATTACGAGCGGGTGAATCCCCGGCTCCCAAGCGGTCGTCGCCACCCAAAGATCGGGCCGCTCCCAACCATCGACCGTGCGGACCCAGGTGGAAGCGGCGGCCGGCCGATCGGCCTCGCGTGCGCCCACGCCCTCGACGCGGCACGACAACATGCCCACTCCCAAAAGCAACAGCGATATGCCAACAATAAATCTCACAGCGCGCAAGGGGGCGCTCGACACCGACTAGCCCTACGGGCGAAGGGCATTTAACGGCGGGGGTCGGGTCGATGAGCGCTAAGAAAGGAAAAGAAGGGCGGGGGAAGGAACGAGGTTCTTTGGGCCGCATCACCGCGGCCGAACACTCGCCAAGCACCTCGCGTGCCGAGAGGGAGCGCGCGAACAGCGCTCAGCGGCCAAAGCCCTTGAAACATGGCAACTTGCGCCGCGGGCCCCGTCGCGGTTAGCGGCATTCGCGCGACCACACGTTGCCCCAACGCAACACGGCGCGCATCAGAGCGATGCCAAACGTCAACGGTATATGATGCCACACGCCGCGGCGAGTGCTCTGGCTCTCAGCTCTCCGCTCTCCCGCGCCGTCACACCTTCCGCCGCCCGCTCTACCGGCGCGAGAAGCCAATTTTTCCCCACACGCGCCGCCGTCCTGGAACTTGAATTTTTTGCGCGCTTTTCACCCCAAACCATTTGGCCTCGCGCCACCTGTGAGTACAATTCACGTAGAAGCAAAACAGGTCAATCAACCACGGATCAAACGGATCGCACGGATTCTATTGGGGAAGGCAAAACGGCCATGTTTATCCGTGTTCATCCGTGAAATCCGTGGTCAGTTTTATCCGGAATTAATTAATAAGCCGTTCAACGGATTCTGTGACGTGTCCCGCAACCGCATCCTCCTGCGTCGCACGATCGAAGAGGCCGAGGGCTACATCGAGCTCGGCATGAACGAGCACGCCCTGCGCAGCCTGCAGCGACGAGGCGCGTTGGTGCACGGCAACGGCCGGGCCTGCTACCTCATGGGTGAGACGCTCCGCGAGCTGTCGCGCTACGAGGAAGCCCTGTTGCCGCTGGAGCGCAGCGCCGCCCTGGTGCCCGACGACATCCACGTCCTCTTGGCCCTGGCCTGGTGCTACAAACGCACCGGCCAACTCGCCAAGGCGATCGAATCCCTGGAGCGCGCCGTCCAGGTCGACCCCAGCGAAGGTGTGCTGCACTACAACCTGGCCTGCTACTGGAGCCTCGCGCGCAACCGCACGCTCGCGCTGAAATTCCTCTCGCAAGCCCTGGAAATCGACGCCAACCTCCGCGACCTGATCGCCGACGAAGCGGACTTCGACCCGCTGCGACACGATCCGGACTTCATCGCCCTCACGGGCGCAATGGCGTAATTTGATCCCTCTCCCTTTTAGGCA